>CBIHQM010000229.1:0-10857 GCA_966211885.1 uncultured Chryseolinea sp. | reverse complement strand
AACCATTCCACCTATCGTTCACACCAAAGCAAAAAGGCGAATGGTTGTACACGCTGGCCATACAAGACAGCCATGAAAAATGGCAAGAGGAAAAACTCCCGGTTTATGTCGAGGCCGACGCCCCCCTCCGCCTGCTCTTCATCCAGGACTTTCCAACCTTCGAAACCCAATACCTGAAGAGCTACCTCGCGCATGCCGGTCACAAACTCATCTTGCGCTACCAACTCTCCCAAAAGATCTTCCGCTTCGAATTCGCCAACCGCCAACCCACCCAGGTCAACCGCCTGACACACGATGTGCTTGACGAAACGGATCTCCTCATCATCGATGACGGCGCTTTACAAAAACTTACCGCCGGCGAAAAGAACATCCTAAAAGAATCCATTCACTCGGGATTGGGCATCCTCATCCTGCCCCATGCCACCAAAACCAAACGCGACGGTCTTTTCCCCTTTACCCTCGCGCCGGTAAAAACGGATAGTGCCGCCATCACTTTGCAAGGCAAAGCCGTTACATTGCCCGCGCTGCCCGTGCGCATCCAAAATAATTCCACCGTCCAATCGCTCGTTCAAAACAAGAGTGGCATCCTGACCGGGTACGCATTCTCCGGAGCAGGCAAACTCGGATTTCAATTGCTTCAGGAAACCTATCGCCTCACCTTATCCGGCGACTCCGTGGGCTACGGCGCATTTTGGTCGCCCGTGATCGAAAAATTGTCACGCCGCGCAACGCAGGCGTCGTCCATACAAATCACCACTCCCTTTCCGTGGTACACCGACGAGCCCTTGCAAACAACCCTACTGTCATCCCAACCTGATCCAACTCTTTTTGCCGACACGACCCAACTGCCGCTGCGGGAAGACGAACGGCTGGACGATGTGTGGCATGGAGAACTCTGGGCTGGAACACCGGGCTGGCATTCGCTTCAAACGGACGCGTGTTCGCTTCATTATTACGTGAGTGAGAAGGGAAGTTGGAATTCGCTGCGTAAAAATATACAGCGCGGGCAAAACCAGTTGGTGTCGAAGACGAGCAATTCAAGTGGAGAGCAAGTGTTGGTGCAGAAGGAACTCCCGGCGTTGTATTTCTTCCTGGCCTTCGTAGCGGCCGCTGGATTTTTGTGGTTCGCACCAAAACTTTAGAAAGATGTATGGTCAGGGAACCGTTCTCGACCCAGTTTAATCAAAATACAGAACGATAGTAGTAAACTGCCACCGAATCATTCAAAAATGAACCCATACCAGATTTCTCTAATCTCAATTTATCCTGGGCACTTGCCTTCGATTTATAAAAATGAAAGTAGTAACCACCGAGATCGTGCCGCAGGTATAGAAAATTTGTTGATTCGAACGGGAGAGATTGGTCATCCAGCCTTAAATACCTTCTTATTCCTATGCAGTTCAACTCTTGCAGCAAAAATTTAAGTCGCTCAATCTGACTTTTCTTAATTCGATTCTTTCTTATCACCTCAAGATCAGATACAGCTTCTAGCTCTAAATCATAAAATGTTTCAAGATCGAACGCATCCTTCTTAATCCAAACGGTATACTTGCCGTCTTCATAAGACAGATATTCCAAATTTTGCATTTCATTTAATAAGTTAATAGCCGCTTTAAAGTTTTTCTGATCTACAGACAATCTCTGTGACATTTCGATCAAAACTTCCTTTCGCTCTTTAGAACATGACAAAAATGTAAACATCGTTAGGACAAGCCATTGCAGCTTGTTTTTCCAGGGACAATGCATATTCTAAAGCAATTCTATTTTGTTATTTATGGGATTGTATCCGGTGGACAACATCCATATTTTGACCAACGGATTCTATAAAGATTTCGCCCTAGGATGAGCTCCCCCTCCATTTTATGCTAAATCAACAACGTATCAAGGTAATTGCATTTGATAACGCAAGTTCAGCTTTTTGGCTTCTTCGGCGCAGGCTTAGGATGCTGCTCGATGGTGTCTTCCAATTCCTTGTACCACGCTTCGCCATACTTACGCACAAGGGGTCCCTTCAGAAACTTGTAGACCGGCACCTGCAATTCTTTTCCCAGCGCACAGGCTGGCGAGCAGATGTGCCATTTATGATAGTTGAGCGCCTCGAAATTTTTCTTTTGCGTTACACGGATGGGATAAAGGTGACAAGAGATCGGTTTTTTCCAATCGACAACACCATCATTATAGGCTTCTTCGATGCCGCACTTTAGAATTCCTTTTTTGTCGTAGATCGCATACACGCATTCGCGCCCGGCAATCACGGGCGTGCAAAGCTCACCTTCGTCGTCCACGACGTGAGTGCCGTGTTTTTCGATTTCCTTGATGCCTTCCGGCGACAAGTATTTTTTGATCTTGGGATAAATTTCATCGAGAATGGGGATCTCCTCTTTGGACAAGGGGGCTCCAAAATCGCCCTCTACGCAGCAGGCACCTTTGCACTTCTCCAGGTTGCAGACAAACTCCTTGTCGCGGATGTCGTCTGAAACCAAAATTTCTCCAATTTTCATCATAATTCGTAAAGGTACGGACAATGCCGCGTATGTTCATCATTTTTTCAAGACAACCCCCTGTTCTTCATGGCAATGCCCATCCTCAACCAAACAAGTCGAACTGCAAATGGTCGCTCACATTCACATCGCGCTGGATGGCCTGGGCGGAGAATTGCCGGGAGAAAAATCCCATATAGAAGACGGGCAGGTTGATGAGATGCGACTCCAGTTTGTGCACCGACAACGCCGTATTCATGCCCATCACCAGCATGTTGTTTTGATAGAGACGCACCAAATGTTTGTAGAACTGGATGTTGCTGGTCACTTTCGACAGGCTGTCGAACCCCGTGCCGCCGATATACTTCCGCAACGTGTCGGGGTGATCTTCGGTGTAGTGCTGGTAGGTAAGCCTGTCGTTGAGGACAAAGGTGAACGGCACCACAAAGCTAAAGCCTAGTCCAGACCACTTCTCCATGAGGCCTAAGGGCATATCCAGCGAAAACGGGTCGACCAGGCAGAGGACTGCAACTTTATGACCTCGTTTTGGTGTTGGTAGCGTAGTTCTGAAACGGTCGGTCAGTTCCGGCAGCGCGTCCGTAAAAACCGTGACGTTTTTTTCAGGCCCATATTTCTTTATGCGCACCTGCAAGGCATAGGCCTGTTCCGGGTCGCGCTCACAAAATATCCACCGATGGATGGGAAGATCGCCGGCCAGTGTTGCGAGTGTAACGCTGGGAAAGATCGCTTTTTGGTGACCTGTCGAATACAGACCGCTACCGGAAAATGCGTCAACAAAAATAATTTCATCGGCCTTGGCGGCGGCGTTCATGATGAAGGCCTGAAGGTAACGTTGAACAAGTTGAACCTTTACTTTAAACCAGGGTTCGGCGGCGGTGATGCTCAATCCATCGGCTTGAAAATTCAGCGGAACGACGGGCGTTTTTACGTTCAAAAAGTTTTATGTTTAGCGTTTTTCGTTATCAAAAATAAAGAGACAAAGCGGTCTGTGAAAGGCCGGCGGGAAGTATCTGAAAAACCGTGAGAAAAAAACACGGCATACCGGGCATTCCCAAATCTCTCCTCTAACTTGCACCCAATATGACGACGGATTATCTCGATAGTTTAAATGAGCCCCAACGCGAAGGGGTTGTCAATACCGAAGGACCTTGCATGCTCATCGCCGGCGCCGGCTCGGGCAAAACCCGCGTGCTCACCTACCGCATCGCTCAACTGATGAACAAGGGGGTGGACGCGTTCAACATCATGTCCCTCACCTTCACCAACAAGGCTTCACGCGAAATGCGCGAGCGCATCGAAAAAGTGGTGGGCCACGACGCCCGCAACCTGTGGATGGGTACCTTCCACTCCGTGTTCGCGCGCATCCTCCGCGCCGAAGCCCATCACCTGGGATACCCCAACAATTTCACAATCTACGATACCGACGATTCCAAAAGCCTCATCAGAAGCATCGTGAAGGAAATGGGATTGGATGACACGGTCTACAAGGCCAATACCGTCTACAACCGCATCTCCGCCGCCAAGAACACGCTCATCGGCTGGGAAGACTATCTGCAAAACGCCGAACTCACGGGCGACGACGCCGCCAACCTGCGTCCCGAAATCGGCAAGATCTATAAAGCCTATGCCCTGCGCACCTTCCGCGCCGGCTCCATGGACTTCGACGACCTGTTGTTCAACACCGACAAGCTTTTCAAGGAGCACCTGGAAGTGCTCAACAAATACCAGCAACGGATTCACTACATCCTGGTGGACGAGTTCCAGGACACCAACTTGTGTCAGTACTACATCATCCGAAAACTCGCCGCCGTGCGCCAAAACATCTGCGTGGTGGGCGACGACGCCCAAAGTATCTACGCTTTCCGCGGCGCGGACATCACCAACATCCTGAACTTCGAACGCGACTACCCCGATTTGAAGGTGATCAAGCTGGAGCAGAACTACCGCTCCACACAAAACATCGTGGAAGCGGCAAACTCGGTCATCAAAAAGAACCGGGCGCAACTGCCCAAGAACGTATGGACGGCCAACGAACAGGGACCGCTCATCGAACTGATCAAGGCTGTATCCGACAACGAAGAGGGCCGGCTGGTGGCCGGTTCCATTTTCCAGGAGCGCATGCAGCACCAGCTCAAGTTCAGCGACTTTGCCATTCTCTACCGCACCAACAGCCAGTCGCGGGCCATTGAAGAGGCCCTGCGCCGCATGAACATCAAGTATAAAGTGGTGGGCGGTCTCTCGTTCTATCAACGCAAGGAGATCAAGGACCTGCTGGCCTACATGCGCTATGTCATGAACCAACAGGACGAAGCCTCCTTCCGCCGCATCATCAATTTACCCAAGCGGGGCATTGGCGATTCCACGGTAGACAAGATCGTGGTGGCCGCCAACGACCACAGCATGACCATCTGGGATGTTTTGCAAAACGCCGGACACTTTGTGGGTGGCCGGTCGGCAGCCCCCATCGAGGATTTTGTGGCCATGATCAAACGGTTCGCTCTGGAGATCGAACGAAAAGATGCCTATGACGCCGCCTTCGAGATCGCCAAGGGTTCGGGACTGCTCCGCGAACTTTATGAGGACAAGACCGTGGAAGGTCTGAGCCGCTACGAAAACGTCCAGGAATTGCTGAACGCCATCAAGGAATTTGTAGACGACCCCGAGCGCCAGGAGAAAAGCCTTGGCTCCTTCCTCCAGGAGGTATCGCTGGTCACGGGCCAGGACGAAGACAAAGACAAGGATCCCGACAAAGTAACGCTCATGACCATCCACATGGCCAAGGGGCTGGAGTTCCGGTACGTCTACATCGTGGGCCTGGAAGAAGACCTCTTCCCTTCCCAAATGATGCTGAGCAGCCGCGCCGAGTTGGAAGAAGAACGCCGCCTGTTTTACGTGGCCATCACCCGCGCCGAGAAGCGACTGTTCCTGTCCTACGCCCTCACCCGCTATCGCTTCGGACGACTAAAGAACTGTGAACCGAGTCGTTTTCTTGACGACGTGGATCAATCCTACATCAAGGTCAGCAGCAAGTTCGGCGGCCTGGAGTCTGCGCCGCCCACCAGTCAGTATGCCAAAACCCTGGTGAACGGCATAAAGAAAACCATCGCCTCCACCCCTGTGAGCAAGCCACCCTCGGGCTATAAACCACCAGCCGACTTCGCTCCCAGCGACACATCTGCTCTCAAAGAAGGCATGAAAGTCGAGCATCCTAAGTTCGGGTTTGGCACCGTGTTGCAGATGGACATGAGCGGCGCCGATCGAAAAGCGCGCATCAACTTTGGGTCTGCCGGAGAGAAGACGCTCTTGCTTAGTTTCGCGAAACTTCGAATTGTAGAGTAAAATCTTACATAAAACTTTTTCGCGTCATTTTCTACAGCAACGCTCAAGAGGTGTAATGTACTTTTATAGCCTGCCAACTGTGGCAGGCAAAACCCTCTTGAGTCCCAATGAAAAAAGCTGCCTTCTTCCTTTTCGGTTGTTTCCTGATCTCCTGTTCCGACGAAGAAAAGTCGCCTTCCATCCTTACCATCACCCCGAACGGCGCCGACTTCGAGCAGACGGTTACGATCGCTGGTTCGAATTTCAGCACCAGCCTGCTGGAAAACGAAGTGAGCTTTAACGGCACACCCGCCACAGTGACCTCGGCCACGGCCACCGAACTGGTGGTGACCGTACCCGTGAACAGCACCTCGGGAAAGATTTCCATTAAAAGCCAGGGACGCCAGGTGATCAGCGCCACGGATTTTACGGTGTCCTGCGGAAGCTGGGCGACCGCCAAAGACGCTCCGGAGTACGGCGAAAACACCGAGACGAGCATTTTTACTACCCAGGGGAAAGGCTTTGTCTTATTCGGACAACCTACCGTGGATGGGGTCATCGGAGATGCCTCGCTCTACGTGTATGACCCTTCCGCAAACAACTGGACACCAAAAACCATCTACGACAAAACCTTTCAACCCATCCTCCACGCAAGCTGGGGGTCGGCGTCCGGAAAAGGATTTGTGCTCGAACCGATGGGGGGCGACTTGCATGTGTATGACGTAGCGACCGATTCGTGGTCCGTGAAAGATAATCCTTACGACGCAACCAACAGCGATAAGTACCCCGTACTAGCCTTCAGCATCGGTGACGACGGCTATATATTGCTGTCGGATAACAATGTCTGGAAGTACAACATCGCGGGCGACAGTTGGGAGAAACAGGGAATATTCCCCGGCGAGATCAACTATGCCTTTGAGGCCAATGGCCTGGCCACTGGCACAAAAGGTTACATTGCTAACGGGGCAAACCTTTGGGAATACAACCCCACCACCAAGCAGTGGGCACAAAGAGCAAGCCGCACGACCGATGCCTTTCTGGTGTTCGCCACCAATGATCATATCTATGCCGGCGACTATAGCACGGAAATGAAAGGTGTCTGGGAATTCAACGCCGATAGCAATACCTGGATTCGCAAGGCTAGCTTGAAGGGCAACCCGAGATATTCGGCACTGGCTTTCGGCATTGGCAGCCAAGGATACGTTGGCATGGGTGCCCAAACGGCCAATGATTGGCTGGTGAAGGACTTCTACGCATACACCCCCAGCGGAATCATCATAGACTAAACAGGCTTATGCAGCGGGGAAAAATCGCCCCAATCCTTTCCCTTCCAGAAGGAAAACTTCAATTTTATCCGGTTTAAACGATTTCGCGGCTGCCAGATTTTCGATTTTCGAACCGAAACAGTATACTTGCTGTTCCAAATCGTAGGTAATACGCGAATTACAAGTCCATTTTTAATAAGCCAACGCGTTTTTTTCGTCACATTAACGTCACGCTTTCACATTTTACGCTTAACACAATCATGATCGGAGAATACAATTCATCGCGCCCGCATATTATTCTGAAAGAATACGGCCGCAACGTCCAAAAGCTGGTAGAATACATCAGAAGCCTTCCCAGCATCGAAAAGCGCACCGAGCTCGCCTATACCCTGATCGAGCTCATCAAACAACTTACCCCCAGCATCAAAGAACAACCCGACAACCCCCAGCGGTTGTGGGATGATCTATACATCATCGCCGACTTTGACCTGAGCGTCAACAATCCCTATCCGGTTCCCGAACGCGAGATCCTGTTCAAGAAACCCATGCGGATGGAGTATCCCAAAAATGATGTCCGCTTCCGTCACTATGGCAAGAACATCGAAAAGCTGGTGAAAGAAGCGTTGAAGAAGGACGATCCGCAAGAACGTGAAGAGTCCATCATCTACCTGGGAAAGCTCATGAAAACGTTCTATGGCAACTGGAACAAAGAAACCCTGGACGACTCGGTGATCCTCCGCGATATCCAGGCCATGTCGGGTGGCGCATTGAACATGACCATCGAAAAAGTACGCGATGAAAACCTGTTCGAGAAACTTTACAAGGAACGCAAGAAAGTGCGTCCCCAACAAGGACAGGGACAAGGCAACAGCACGCATCAGCAACCCCGTCATTCCGGTGGCGGCGGTGGTGGCCATCGCCCCTTCAACAAGAACAACAACAAAGGCGGCAACAACAATTTCCGCAGAAGAAGAGATCAATAATAGCAGTCGGGCGCAGACCATTCGGTGTGCGCCTGTTTTTTTTCTGCCGGTACGATACCCAGTACTAATTTTTTAAGTCACCCCCATGAGCATCTTCAAGATCAAAGGAGGAAAAAAGCTGAAAGGCGAAATCATTCCGCAAGGCGCAAAAAATGAAGCGCTTCAAATCCTCAGTGCCACCCTGCTGTCGGCCGAGCCCATCACCATCCACAACGTGCCCAACATCGTGGACGTGAACAAGCTGATCGAACTCATCGGCGACTTGGGAAGTAAAGTCGAGAAACTGGGACCGGAATCGTATCGCTTCACCGCGTCGAACGTGGACATCAATTTCCTGGAGACAGACACCTACCGCAAGAAAGCCGCCGCCCTTCGCGGATCGGTCATGCTGCTGGGTCCCATCCTCGCCCGCTTTGGTAAGGCCACCATGCCCAAGCCCGGCGGCGACAAGATCGGAAGACGTCGCCTGGATACGCACTTCCTCGGCTTTCAGAAACTGGGCGCCAAATTCAACTTCGATTCGGAAGAGCACCTCTTTCATATCGATGCCTCGGAATTGAAAGGCTGCTACATGCTGCTGGACGAAGCGTCCGTGACCGGCACCGCCAACATCGTGATGGCTGCCGTGCTGGCCAAAGGAACCACAACCATCTATTATGCGGCCTGCGAGCCCTACCTGCAACAGCTTTGCCTCATGCTCAACCGCATGGGTGCCAAGATCAGCGGCATCGGCTCCAACCTGCTCACCATCGAAGGCGTGGCGAAACTTGGAGGAACCGATCACACGTTATTGCCCGACATGATCGAGATCGGCAGCTTTATCGGCCTGGCCGCCATGACACAGTCGGAGATCACCATCAAAAATTGCCGCATCGACATGCTGGGCATCATCCCCGAGATCTTCAAACGCCTCGGCATCAAAATGGAATTCCGCGGCGACGATATCTATATTCCCTCGCAAGAGCGCTACGAACTGGAAACGTTCATCGACGGCTCCATCCTCACGGTATCGGACGCTCCCTGGCCGGGCTTCACACCCGACCTGATCAGCATTGTGCTGGTCGTTGCCACGCAGGCCAAAGGCAGTGTCCTGATCCACCAGAAAATGTTCGAAAGCCGCCTCTTCTTTGTCGACAAATTGATCGACATGGGCGCACAGATCATTCTTTGCGACCCGCACCGTGCCAACGTGATCGGCCTGGACCGTAAGCAACAACTGAAAGGCATCAAGATGTCATCCCCCGACATACGCGCAGGGGTGGCGTTGCTGATTGCCGCGCTGTCGGCCAGCGGCACCAGTGAAATTTCCAACATCGACCAAATCGACCGCGGCTATCAAAATATCGACCAGCGTTTGAAAGCGTTGGGAGCCGATATCGAAAGAATTGCCTAACCTATTTTTCGTATAGCCATCGTTGCTTTTCACGAAATCAGCGCTTCTAAAATTCGATCTTCAACGCCACCGGGCAATGATCCGAACCCAGGTATTGATTGTAGATCAACGCATCTTTCACGTTACCCATTAGCGATTCGCTGACGAGGAAATAATCGATTCGCCATCCCGCGTTCTTTGCCCGCGCGTTGGTCACAAAATTCCAGTAGGTATACTTTACTTCTTCGGGATAAAATCTGCGGAACGTGTCCACAAAGCCCGCTTCCAACAGCCGCGTGAAGCCGTCGATCTCGCGTTGCGTATAGCCTGCCGACTTGTTATAATTTTCCTTTGGCCGGGCAATGTCGATCGGCTGGTGTGCCACATTGAAATCGCCACAGGCAATCACGGGTTTGCGGCGACTGAGCCACTGCATGTACTCCATGAACTCGCGGTCCCAGCGCTCGCGGTAGTCCAGTCGTGCCAGGCCTTCGCCAGCATTCGGTGTGTATACCGTGACCACAAAAAATGTTGGATACTCCGCCGTGATCACCCTCCCCTCCTGGTCGTGTTCTTCCAAACCCATATCATAAGTAACAGACATGGGCTCTGTCCTGGAAAGAATGGCCGTGCCGGAATAGCCTTTGCGCGCCTTGGAGGAGTTGATGTAGGTATGATAGCCGGGCAACTGCTCCAGCGCCCCGCGTGCGTCTTCCACACCCGCCTTGGTCTCTTGGAAACAGAGGATGTCGGGATTCATCTCCGCGATGTCCTTCAAGAAATCCTTCTTGATGATGGACCGTATTCCGTTCACATTCCAGTTGACGAGGTGCATGGGCAGGGGTTGATGTTAGAGGGCGTAAAATAAAAAAAGTCCCGCTCTGGCAGGACTTTTTCAATATTTTAAAAGGAGGAAAGATTAAGCTTTCTTCGCTTTGAATTCTTCTTTGATCTTTTCTACATCCACGTTCTTGATCACCGGCTTGAAGTTTTGATTCTTCAGCGACTGACGTCTCACTGCGGATACTGCCTTATCTTTGCGGCCTTTTCTCTTAAGTCTGGTTACTGCCATGATTGAAATTCTTTAAAAGGAGCGCAAAGATAACCGCGAATTCCGGTTTTGCAAAGACCCTTCGCCTTTTTATTGAAGAAAATCCCAGGGAAGCCCCAAGCTCTCATCCCAATCCGGCCTCGGGCGTTGAAATACGCTTGTTTTCAAGCTCGATCCTGAAGTTGATTTTGGCCTTCAGCGCGTCGAATATCCGCAATACGGTGCCCACGGTCACATTGGTAGCGTTTTTTTCCAGTTTTGAGATCTGCGCCTTCTGGACACCTACCAGCTTGCCCAATTGCTCCTGGGTCAGATGCCGCTGCTGGCGCGTGGTCTTGATCATCTCCCCCAGCAATTCGAGGGTGAG
>CBIHQM010000228.1:0-10921 GCA_966211885.1 uncultured Chryseolinea sp. | reverse complement strand
CGCGTCAGAAAATATAGCGCCCGGTCGTAATGTCCCAGGGTGCTGTCGATACGGAAATATTCCAGGAAGGCGGTGATGCGCAGGTCGGGCACCTGGAGGGTTTTCGATAGGTCGGATGCTTTGTTGAGATACAGGAGTGCATCGTTGAGGTTGCCTTGCAGGCGCCGCGCGCGGGCCATGTCCTGGTAGGTTTGAACGAGCGACCGTGTTTCCCCCAGCGAGATCCAAGCATCCTGGGCCAACTGAAATTCCTGGAAGGCCTTGGTGAAATCTTTTCGATCCACGCTGATGCGGGCAAAGCACCAGTGACAGTAGGCGATGACGCGCTCGTCGTTTTTCACTTGCGCCAAGGTGAGGGCATGGTTCAGATAGTCTTCCGCCTTCCCGTATTGGTGCATGGTAACATAGAGCTCGCCGATGTTGTAGAGTGTCAGCGCACGGGTGGAGTCGCCGCGTTTCAGATCCAGCGAACGCTGCAGGTATTCCAGGGCGCGCTCGTTTTCGCCCAGCCGCTTGTTCACCTCGCCGATGTTGTTGTACACCCCCGACAGGCCAAAGCTGTCGTGAATGCCCAGGTATTGACGGGCCGCCAGCAGGTAATAATTTTGAGCAAACTCGTAGATGCCTTCATGCCAATAGGAGTTTCCCATCAGCGTGAGTGCCCGCGCATAGCCGCGTGTATATTTGATTTGCGTCGAAAGGTTGATCACATAGGAGCTGACGTGCCGCGAGGCGGCTGGATTGGTCCTCAGGTACGACGAGGCCAGCGCGTTCAATTTGATCACATAGTTGCTGTCGAGCGCCATGCCCATGAACTTCTGCTGGATACTGTCGGGCAACGTGAATTGCGCCAGCGAAGGGCTGACGGAGATCAGTAGAACGAGTATGATAGAAGGAAACTTCAAATCCGCGAAGATTGATTCTTGATACGCCGAAAGGGAGAGGCAGTAACCTCGGGCAGACTGATTAACTCGTCATGGCCTTCAAGACATCGTGTTGGGTAATGATGTGCACCTTCTCTTGTGCATCCCTCACCAAAACGGCTTTGTTGTCTTTATTCAAAAGCGATGAAAGTACATCCAGGGTGCTGTCGGGCGCCACGAACTGCATGGGCTTGTCCATGATGTCGCCTACTTGCTTGGTTTGCAGCTGCGGGTCCTGGATGATCTTCTCCAACAAACTGCTGGAGCTCACGCTGCCCACGAAGTTTTCATTCTCCGTTACCGGGATCTGGTCGATGCCTTCACGGTTCATCACCAGGATAGCATCGCCAACTTTAGAGTTCTTGCTGACGGTGTACAGACTGTTCTTGCCATTGCGGCTGGCAATGATCTCGCGGGCCGAACCGAACGAACGGGTTTCCAGGAAACCGTGATCCTTCATCCATTGGTCGTTATAGACCTTGGCCAGGTAGCGTGTGCCGTGGTCCGGAAGGAGGATCACCATCATATCGTCCTTCTTCAAATGCTCGCGTGCATATTCCAGCGCACCGTGAATGGCCGAACCGCTGGACCATCCCACAAACAATCCTTCTTCACGCGACAGGCGGCGTGCACCAATGGCGCCATCCTTGTCGGTCACCTTAATGAAATGATCGATCACGTCGAAGTTGACGTTCTTGGGGAGTATGTCTTCACCAAAGCCCTCGGTGAGATAAGGATAGATCTCGTTCTCATCGAAGATGCCTGTCTCTTTATATTTTTTGAACACCGAACCGTAGGTGTCGATGCCCACCGTGACCAGCTTGGGATTTTGTTCTTTCAGATACTTGGCGGTGCCACACATGGAGCCACCGGTTCCAACCGTCGCCACATAGTGTGTGATCTTGCCTTCGGTTTGCTTCCAGATCTCCGGCCCCGTGGTTTCGTAGTGGGCTTTCGTGTTGCTCAGGTTGTCGTATTGATTGGGATAAAAGGAGTTGGCGATTTCCTTATTGAGTTTGCGCGCGATAGAATAATAGGAGCGCGGATCGTCAGGGGCCACGTTGGTGGGGCACACGATCACTTCTGCGCCAACCGATTTCAGGATGTTGATCTTTTCTTGCGACTGTTTATCAGCCATCGTAAAGATGCAGCGATAGCCTTTGGCGGCCGCCGCCAGCGCCAGTCCCATGCCCGTGTTGCCGGAGGTACCTTCAATGATCGTTCCGCCGGGTTTGAGGAGGCCTGCTTTTTCGGCGTCTTCTACCATTTTGAGGGCCATGCGATCCTTGGTGGAGTTCCCGGGATTGAAGTATTCCACTTTGGCCAGGATGGTCCCGGCAATGCCTTTCGTCATTTTGTTCAGCTTCACCATGGGGGTGTTCCCGATGGTTTCAATAATGGAATTGTAGATCATGCTCCCTTTTTTTGTAGGGGACAAAATTACGGAAAATTATAGAGCGATTTCAGGAAAAGGAACGGGAGTACACCGGCGGAAAATGCCCGAAAACGGGCTTTTTTGGGCGACTTTGTTACTTGGCTCCGGCCAGCAGGTAGAGCACGGCCATGCGCACGGCCACCCCATTTTCGACCTGGTCCAGGATGATGGAATGTGGCGAATCGGCGGCATCGCTGGTCAGTTCGACCCCGCGGTTGATAGGGCCGGGGTGCATGATGATGATCTGCTTTTTGAGGCCGTCCAACATCCGCTTGTTAATGCCATAATACAGCGAATATTCCCGCAGGGAAGGGAAATATTTGATCTGCTGGCGCTCCAGCTGAATGCGCAGCACGTTGGCCACATCGCACCACTGCAGGGCTTTTTTGACATCCAGCTCCACTTCCACGCCCAGTTGGGCAATGAACTTGGGCAACAGCGTCGGAGGCCCGCACACCATCACTTTGGCGCCCAGTTTTTTCAGGGCGAAGATATTGGAAAGCGCCACCCGCGAATGCAGGATGTCGCCGATGATGGCAATCTTTTTACCCGCCAGGTCGCCCAGCTTTTCGCGGATGGAAAAGGCATCGAGCAAGGCTTGGGTGGGGTGTTCGTGGGTGCCGTCGCCGGCGTTCACGATGTTGGCCGAAATGTGTTTGGCCAGGTAGTGCGGCGCCCCGGGACTCGCATGGCGCATCACGATCATGTCCACCTTCATCGCGAGGATATTGTTGACGGTATCGAGCAGCGTTTCACCCTTTTTTACGGAGCTGTTGGAAGCCGAAAAATTGATGACGTCGGCCGACAGCCGTTTTTGGGCGAGCTCGAACGAAAGGCGGGTGCGTGTGGAGTTCTCAAAAAATACGTTGGCGATGGTCACATCCCGCAAAGAGGGCACTTTCTTGATGGGGCGGTTGATGACCTCTTTGAAATTGTCGGCGGTCTCAAAAATAAGCTCAATGTCTTCCGGGGTGATGTCTTTGATACCAAGCAGGTGTTTTTGACTGAGTTTAGACATAGACCTTAATCCTTGTTGATCAACCAGATTTTATTTTGTTTGTGACCTTGGGCTTCCAGCTCTACCAACACGCGCTGGGAGGTAAGGGTGTTCACCACTTTGCCGATATAGTCGGCAGCAATGGGCAGTTCGCGGTTGTATTTGCGATCGATCAGCACCAGCAGCTCCACGGTGGCCGGCCGGCCGAAGGCGATCATGGCATCCATGGCCGCGCGGATGGAACGGCCAGTGAACAGCACGTCGTCGACCAGCACCACCTTTTTGCCTTCGATGATAAAAGGAACGCGGGTTTCATTGGCTTTGACGGGCGTCTCGCGACGTCTGAAATCGTCGCGGTAGAACGTGGCATCGAGGTAGCCCAGCAAAATGGTCTTGCCCGTGTCCTGCTCTAACTTTTTGTGGATGATCTCGGCCAGAAAAATGCCTCTCGGTTGCATCCCAATGATGACAGTGTCAGCGAAATCGTTGTGATTTTCAATTAATTGCTGGCAAAGACGCCTTATGGTAATGTCCAGGAGATCGGTGTCGAGGATGAGTTTTTTCTGCATAATGGCCAGGCAAATATAATAATTACCGAAAGATAAATCCCCGGGCGCTGCAGGTAATAAAAAAAGGCCGTACCGCCCTACTTCAACATTTCCGCCAATCGCTTTCTCAAATCTTCGCCGCGAAGGGATTTGGCCACGATAACGCCTTTGTCGTTGATCAGAAAGTTCATAGGGATGCCATTGACGTCATAGATCAAGGCGGCTTCATTGTGGGCCCCCTTCAGGTCGCTCACCTGGAGCCACGGCAAGCTGTCATTTTCAATGGCGGCCAGCCAGGGCGCGCGCTTGTTGTCCAGGGAAACACCCAAGATCTCGAATCCTTTTTTGCGGAACTCGGCATACGTCTTCACCAGGGTTGGATTCTCCTGCCGGCAGGGTCCGCACCAGGCAGCCCAGAATTCGATCAGGACGAGCTTGCCGGGCACGGCCGATAATTTGAGTCGCGTGCCGTCGGGTCTCGGCTGTTCGAAGTCGGCATAGTGATCGCCGATCTTCAGGTTGCGACTCAGCGTGAGATAGCGGTGAATGTCCTTGCCGAAGGGGGTCTGTTTGTTGGCGTCGGTAAAATGATCGTACAGCTCCTGGGTTGTCTTCCTCCCATACGTCGAGCCCATGATGCTGAGGATGTTTGCACTGATGATTGATTCGGGGTGATCGTGCAGGAAAGTTATCGAGCGATCTTGCAAAGCGTTTTCGGCTGCGCGCAATTGGTTCATCAACAAAGTTGTGTCGGCCTGGGCTTGTGATGCGGGGGAGTAAATAAGCCTTCTCAAGCTGTCTACTTTCTCCTGGCCGGGCGCGAGGAATTCGTCATACTGATCACTCATGCGTTGTGTAGCGGACCCCGACATCAGCGTGCTCCTGAATTTTCCCTTCTCTCCCGTGAGCGTGAGCGCCGCGGGCTCTGCCCAAAAGAATTTATAGTCGGTGTAGTTCTTTGTATGAAGGATCATTTGTGCCGCCGGCAAAGAGTCGGGGAACGGACCTGCGAGTTGAAATTGATCTTTGATCACCTGTGTTGAATCCAGCACGTGATCATTGTACTCGAGGAAAAACCACGTACTGTCAGCAAATCCTTTCACGTTGCCTTGAATGGAAAATATTGACAAGGCATCGCTTTTTTTCGATTGGCAAGCGAAGGCTGCCCATACGATGGCGACGAAGAGTACTTTTTTTAACATGAGATAATGTATTAAAAGATGAAATGTATTTTCGAATGCTTATGAAGGATGCGCGAACACAGAAAAAAGTTTTCCACTACCGAAGTTAATGACGAGAACCTATACCCGTTTTCTAAGAACCACGCAAGCATGGTTTTCTGCCGATTTTATGAACTGCAAAAAACTTTCAGAAGATCGGGTCACATTTGAAACGTTTAACGAATGGAAGCGATATGACGAACACAAACCTTTTTTTTGTGACCAAACTACCAAACACGGGCGGGCTAGACACCATTCACATTCTCGGACCTTCCTATTTTGACCGCATCGACAGAAAGCAACTGGACAACATCACGGACGACCTACACGACAACACCCTGACCTTTTCCTTTATCAAAGGATCGATGCCCTTGCGGAACTATCTTTTCCTGACCCACACACCTCACCTGCTAAAACCCGTCCGCCCCGATGCGCTGGCTTGCCTGGTGAATCGCTACTATTGGCTGAAGAAATTCAGTGCTCACTACGAGAAACGCGACAACCAATTCAAACTTCTGGAAACACAGCTGGTGTCCATCATTGAAGCCATTGAACAAAATTTCCCGAATTTCGATTGGGACATCATTCAGACGATCCAGCATCATATCCGCAAAAACGACAACCGGCTGGAAAGGGATGAGTGATGATCACAACGCAGCGTCTATTGATACGCGATCTTATTGATGTAGAACACCCTGCGCTTTCCTGAAGGGCCGGTGATCTCCTGCACGCCGTAGGCATAAAAATAGCCATTGTACCAATACTCCAGTTTGTTGATGTCGCTTTGATCGCGCTTCACGATCTCATTGGCCACGTGTGTGCGAATGGGCTCAAAGGTCTTGCCTTCCAGCACTTCGTTGTTCTGGATGATCTTGGTGCGCAACTCGTTCTCGAAAAGATAGAGCAACACAATTTTGTCTTTCTTCACTTCCAGCTTCACAAATTGTTCCAGCGTATAGGTGCGCACGTCGTTGATCTCAAAACTGTTGTCCCACAACAACCTGCCCTGGTGGTCGAAGCCCATCACCACAGCGTGCGTATATTGATAGCCATCGAAGATCCGGCCATCGCGGATCATGGAACTATTGAAGTACGGGTTGCCAAACGTGCCATAGCCCGACGAGATGGTGGTGTAGTGCGGATAAAATGCTTCGCCGAGCAATACATATTGATTATTGTACGGTACGATCTCGTGCACCAGGAAGCGGTAGTTGAACTTTATTTTTTTGCCCTTGATCTTGCGTCGCTGGATGCGTTCCTTGACCCGTGCTTCGCGTTTGGCCTTCATGTATTTGAAGAAGTTTTCCAGGTCGCCGTAGCCGTAGTAGCGCACCTTCTCGTCTCCTTTCGCATCAATGGCGGCCAGGAAGAGTCCCCGCGAATATTCGGAGTTTCGGGCACCATAGACGCCGGCGATCAATTGGGTGTTGTCGGTGGTCTTCATGGAGCGGGCAAAGATGAGGTGCTTGCCGGCCTCCGGTCGAAGGGCAAAGTTGTTTTGAAGATTGCCGTCGGCGTCATAGTTCTTCAGCCACACGGTCTTTTGTCCTTCGAAGTTTCGCGCACAGATCACGACATCGAACGTGGCGTCGGGATAGAGTTTGATCTGGGTGAGCTCGCCCGTTTCGTTGGCCAACCCGGGAAGTATTTTTGATTTATGCGTGGCGAAGGAATAATACATGACCACCGGCACGTGATTGTAGTAGCCACCGATGAGCACGCCGTTTTTTGTTACCTGGAACTCCGAGGGGGCAAAGGGAATAAAATTGCGGATGATGTGGACCAGGAATTTTCCGCTGCTGTGGTCGAGCGCTACCACCTGGAAGTCGTTGCGCGTATAGTCATAGTACCGGAAAAGCAAGTAGAGATAATCGTTGTCGGTTTTCTTTCCCATCAGCAAGAGCCGGCGATCGATCGGCAGGTACCCCTTCCAGTCTTCGTGAAAGACGGTATCCAGTTTGATCAGCTCCAATTGGTCGTTGGGATGGGATGCGAGACGACGGTAGAGATAAACGCCGTGGTCTTGTGCCGGAATGATCTCGAAGAAACGTTCGTCGCGCGACAGGGGATGTTCATAGCGATTGCTTTGCTGCAACTGCTGGCCAAAGCCCGGTTGCAGGTAGCAGGTCAGTAAAAGCCAAAGGACAACCCTAGTGGACTTCCACTTTGATGATGTAAAACACATCGCGTACTCTATCCTCTTTCGTGACATTGCGCACGGTTTGATAGCCCCATACATAAAAACTGTTGCCGGTCCAATACCGCACGCTGCCTTCCCCTTCTTTTTCAGACCGAATTTCGTCTACCGGGTCATTGACCAGCATCTTCGCCGAAGATTCGGAAGCTGTGTCTTTCGATAGAACAATGGATTTCAATTTCAGTTCCGATTCCTTCCGGTACAACAGAAAAAGCTTGTCACCGTCCAGGTGAAAGTCCGAAACCTGCTCGATGCCCGACATCTTCACATCGGCAATTTTAAAACTGTGATCCCATTGCACTTTGCCCGTGGGATCGAACGAGACCACCACACTTTCCGAAGCCTTGATCTCGTCCACATTCTTGGTGTTGTTGCTGTAGGCATAGGGCCGGTACATGCGGCCCATGCCCGGGTAATAATAGCCGGGGTAGTACGAATTCATCCCGTATGGACTATAATACGGATTGTAGTAGTACGGGTTGGAGTAATAGGGGTTCATGTTCGATACCGGGGTGAACACCTCCGCCAGCAACAGGTAGCCATGCTCATATTCCATCACCTTATACGGCTGCACATAGCTGGTGAAGTTGGGGATCTTGCCATCGGCCAGGTCCTCTTTGGAGCTTTCCTTGATCCGGGCCGCACGCTTTGGGTTGAGGTAGTCGAGGTAGTGCGAAAGTTGGCCGACGTCCAGGAATTTTATCTTCTGCTCGTTGAACGGATCGATGGTCACAAAATAGAAACCAATAGATTGTTTGGAGTTTCGTTCACCCCACGTGCCCATGATGCTGAGGTCTTCGCGCGCCAGGGCACTGGTGATGCCCGCCTGCAGCGCTTTGTTTTCGTCGATGGGCACCAGGTCTTCCAGGAGTTGCTTGCCGGTGTCGTCGAAGGTGCGGAACACCAGCTTGCGGTTTTCCTTCGAGCCCCGGTCGATGAGCACGGTGTTGAAGGTCTGGTTTAGGTTGGTCCGCAGGTCCACCAGTTCGGTGTCCTTTTGAAAGAAGCCGGGCAGAACACGGATATGATTGTTTTGAAGCTCGAACAGCAACACGGCAGGTTCGTTGTTCACATAACCCCCGAAGATGAAGTTGTCGCCGGCTTTGATAAAGTGTGTCAGCTTGAAATCCAGATCCGGTTTGAAATGGTGTTTGACGTTCTCCCAGGTTTTGAGATTGATCTCGATGATCTCGAAATCATTTTTGTTGGTCTCACCCGTGCGGTAGAGCAAGAACAGGGTCCCCGCCGTCACTTCATAGCCAATCATCTTGTTGCGGGTGTTCACCTCCAGCTCGATGGTCTTTTTCTCCTGCAGGGCGGTATCCAGCAAAATGAGCTCCCACACCTTGTTGTTGTTCTGATATTTGTCGCGCTCGCGGAAAAGCGCCAGCCCATCGTCCACCAGCGGAATGACATTATAGTAGTCGTCCGACATTTTCTGATGTCGTTCAAAGCGGTGTGTCTGCACCATTTGGGCAACGGAGGCCTGGGCGGTGCAGAGGAGCGCCATCAGCAAAAGCATGCCGGTCGTGAAATACGATGTGTTCCGGGGGAAGAGGCGCATCGGAGTGTTTTTTTTTTAGTTTAAATTTTTATCGCGGAGGGCAAACATCAAAAAGAATTAGGCGGCCCTTACCCGCGGCACCCCAAGGCCTGATGATTTCACCAGCACCATGTCGGCAAAACGCTTGTCGGCTTTCACCTCTGCCAGCGTGACGGGCCGCTTTAGTTTTTTTTCGGGGGATATCTCTACCGCCACCCAATCTTTGTCTTTGGGGTCGGGATAGTTTTCTTTCGTGATCTTGGCAATGCCCACCACGGCCTTGTCGTCCATGCTGTGATAGATAAAGGCCAGGTCGCCTTTTTTCATTGCCTTCAAATTGTTACGCGCCTGGAAATTCCTCACGCCATCCCAACCCGTCTTTTTGTCGCGCACCAGGTCGTCCCATGAAAAGGTGCTGGGTTCGGTTTTCATCAGCCAATAGTTCATATACGTTTCGTCGGTTAAGTCATACAAAATAGTAAATAGTCTTTGGATTTTCTTGTTACAGAATCCAAAATGAAAGCGTGAACCTTCGGGGACAAGATGCCGGGTCCATTGCTATTCCACAACGTCTCAAAGATTTAAAAATGAAACCGGAAGAAACACAACCTCCCGGGTGCCGGCATGGGTTGGACGCTGGCGGTCGGGGTAGCGGGCCGGCAACGCTATCCATCAAAGCATGAATGAGTTAGAGGCGAGCAAAAAAAAGAGTCATGCCGCGTACGGCGGCATGACCCTCTATAATTTTCCGGATGCGTTCGCTTAGTACGCCCGCACCAGCTTGCCTTCCATGTAATTCACATACGAACGGTTCACCACCTTCATACCACCGGGTGTGGGATAGTTGCCCGTGAAATACCAGTCGCCCGTGTGATGCGGGATGGCTTTGTGCAGGTTGTCCACCGTCTGGAAGATCACTTCCAGGTCGGCTTTCATATCGGCGGGCCGAACGATCTCGGAGATCTTTGCAGAGATCTCGTCGTCGGTGAACGGCTCGTACAATTGCTTCACATAGTTGAGCTGGCTCTGGTGGCCGCGGGCGCGAATGCTTTTCTCATAGGCCTCGCCCAACAAGTAATCTTTGCCGTGATCCTTCAACAAGGAGATCATGGCGCGGAAGGCCACGAACTCACCCATCTTGCTCATGTCGATGCCATAGCAATCGGGGAAGCGGATCTGGGGTGCAGACGAAACCACCACGATCTTTTTCGGCTCCAGCCGGTCCAGCATTTTCAAAATGCTTTTTTCCAACGTGGTGCCGCGGACAATGGAGTCGTCAATGACCACCAGCGTGTCGATGCCTTTGCGGATCACCTCGTAGGTGGTGTCGTATACGTGGGCCACCATCTCGTCGCGGTGCTCGTCGTCGGTGATGAACGTGCGCAGCTTCACGTCTTTCAATACCAGCTTTTCCACACGGGGACGGAAGGAGAGAATGTCTTCCAACGAATCCACGGAGGGCTTCTGGTCGATGATAATATCTTTTTGCTTGTTGATGAGATAGTCTTCAATGCCCGCCATCAAACCGTAGAAAGCGGTCTCGGCCGTGTTGGGAATATAAGAGAAGACGGTGTTCTTGATATCGAAGTTGATGGCGCGCAACACTTGCGGCACCAGCAGGCGTCCGAGTTGTTTCCGTTCTTTGTAGATGTCGGGGTCGTTGCCACGGGAGAAATAAATGCGCTCGAAGCTGCAGGATTTTTTATCGCCGGACTTCACAATAGAATACTGCCCGTATTCGCCGCTCTTGTCGATGACGAGGGCGTGGCCGGGCTTGATCTCTTCAATTTGATTGTAGTCTACATTGAAGGCCGTTTTGATCGCCGGCTTTTCGGAAGCCACGACCACCACTTCGTCGTTTGCATAAAAATATGCAGGGCGGATGCCATTGGGGTCGCGCACCACAAACGAAGAACCCGAACCGGTCATGCCGGCCATGGTATAGCCGCCGTCGAAATCTTTGCAGGCGCGGCGCAGCATGCGGGGAATGTCGAGCTCGTTCTCGATGATGTCGGAAATCTCGCGGTTCGAGAATTTGTCTTTATATTTTTCGAAAAG
>CBIHQM010000227.1:0-11024 GCA_966211885.1 uncultured Chryseolinea sp. | reverse complement strand
TTTGATATCCACCAGCACCTGGTCGTTGCGCGAACGGCCGCTGTGGATCTTCTTGCCCATTTCGCCGCACCGCTTTGTGAGCTCCAACTCCACTTGCGAGTGCACATCCTCCACACCGGCTTCTACTTTGAAGTCGCCCGCGGCGATGCTGGCATAGATATTTTTCAACTCTGCCGAAAGCACTTTCAATTCTTCAGCGGTCAACAATCCGATCGACTCCAGCATGGTGATGTGGGCCAGCGACCCCAGCACATCAAATGGCGCCAGGAACAAGTCCATCTCCTGGTCTTTCCCTACGGTGAATTTTTCGACCTCTTTCAGTGAGGCCTTATCTTTTTGCCAGAGTTTCATGCGATTAAGGGTTTGTTTGTGGGGGTCAGCGACGCGATCACTTCCGCCGTGGTGGCGATGGATGCGTACTCGTCTTTCAAATTGGACAAAGATACCTGGTGGATCAACGTGGAGGAATAGGTTGTGCCGTCCACCCCAATCTTATCAAAGCTCGCCGTGGCATCCGACACCACGGTGGTGCGGAAACCCAACTCGCCAGCCATACGCGCGGTGGCCTCCACGGAATTGTTGGTGACAAAACCCGTGATGATCACTTTTGAAATATCGTGTGCCTTAAGAAAGTTCTCCAGGTCGGTCTTGATAAAGGCATTGGCCGTGGATTTATGGATCGATTTCTCACCGGGTAAAATCGTGACGAAATCCTTTAATTGATTTCCTTTCTGTCCGGGACGAAAAGGCGATGAAGGATCGACTGAATCGTGCTGAACGATGACGATGGGTATATTCAATGCGCGGCAATGTTTTAATAACCGTGCAATATGGTCTTCCGCGGCAGGATTGTTCCGGTTGCCACCCCAATGTCCGGCCTCGTCAATCCCGTATTGAACATCGATCACGATCAAAGCCGTTTTCTCCGAGGCGGTCATGATACGATAACGTTGTCCAACAGTTTGATGTAGGTGGTGATGCCTTGTTCGATCTCATGCGCAAAGATGAATTCATCCGCCGAATGAGAGCGTGCCGAGTCTCCAGGGCCCATTTTCACAGAAGGCACAGGAATGAGCGCCTGGTCGGACGTTGTCGGGGAGCCATAAAGCTCGAGCCCCAATTTCTTAGCAGATTGCACCAGGGGATGATCCAGGGCGATGCCCGAAGAGCGCATGCGCAATGAACGGGGTGTCACCTCGCAAGTAACATGTTGTTTGATGATCTCGAGTGCCTCTTCCAGCGTGTAGGCGTCCGTGACCCGGACGTCAACGGTGAACCGGCATTCGGCAGGCACCACGTTGTGCTGGCTTCCGGAGTTGATGATGGTGACCGTCATTTTCATCTGCCCCAGGGTCTCCGAAACTTTCGGATAGCGGAAGGTTCTGAACCATTCGATGTCGGGCAAGGCCACATAGATGGAGTTGATCCCTTCCTCGCGCGCGGCATGACCAGGCTTGCCCTTTGCCAGGCAGTCCAACACCATCAATCCTTTTTCCGCCGTGGCCATATTGCAGAGCGTGGGCTCGCCCACAATAGCAAAGTCGATGGGTGTCAACGACGACCAGATGCTTTCCACGCCGCCCGTGCCAGAGATCTCTTCTTCAGCAGTGGCCGCGATCACAAGATTGTATTTCAGGTCGGTGCGATGATAATAATGCAGGAAAGTGGCCATGAGCGACACCAGCGGACCGCCGGCATCGTTGCTGCCCAAGCCATACAACTTGCCGTCGATGATCTCGGGTTTGAAGGGGTCGCGTGTGTAGCCGGAGTTGGGCCGGACCGTGTCGTGATGGGAGTTGAGCAGCACCGTGGGCTTGGCGGGATTGAAATGCTTGTTGCGCGCCCATACGTTGTTGGCCCTGCGATAAGTGTGCACGCCATGCTTCTCAAAAAACTCCTCGATGATGAAAGCCACTTCCTCCTCTTCCTTACTGAAAGAAGGGGTAGCGATGAGCTTCATCAGGAGTGCCGTGGCTTCTGTGTGTAATGATTCCATAGTTATTTTGCTGCAGTTTGCCGAAGCAAGCCCGCAGCTTTTACAAAGTTATCAAAGTACCTTCCGTTTCCGGGCCGGTGTTCTTCACCAGGTCGATGGCTTCGCCGATCAGCACCTCTTTCACGCCTGCATTCAGTGCAGCGTAAGCATTCTCCAGTTTGGGCAAGATGCCATCGGCAAAAACGCCCTGCGGCAAGAGCTGGTCGTAGAGCTCGCGGGGCAAATGCCGGATCACCGATTCTGCTTTATTCACATCGCGCAACACACCTTTCTTCTCAAAGCAAAAGATCAATCGCACATCATACAATTTCCCCAGGGCCACGGCCAGCACCGAGGCAATGGTGTCGGCATTGGTGTTCAGTATTTTTCCGTCGGCGTGTGTGAGCGGGGCAAACACGGGAACCACGTTTTGCTGCAGGAGTGTAGCCAGCAACTTTGTGTTCACGTTTTCCGGTTTGATGTCGCCCACGAAACCGTAGTCAATATCTTTTACGGGCCGTTTGGTGGCCTGGATCAGGTTGCCATCGGCGCCAGTCACACCCCAGGCGTTGCATCCCAGGCGCTGCAGCTGGGCCACCAGTTGTTTGTTCACCAATCCGCCATACACCATCGTCACCAGGTCCAGCGTGGGGGCATCGGTGATGCGGCGGCCGTTGTGATAGTTGGCCGCTATGCCCAGTTGCTCTCCCAACTTGGTGGCGATCTTGCCACCGCCGTGGATCAAGATCGTATGCGCCTTGATGGTGGCAAAATCTTTCAGGAAGGCGTCGAGCGCCCCTGCATTGTCCAGCACATTGCCACCGATCTTGATGATGAATAGTTTCTCCATGCGTTCTATCGACCCGCTAATCTAGTGTTTCTCCTTCAAAATCTCCGACAGTACCGCCTGCGCCGCCCACACGCGGTTTGACGCTTGTTGCGTCACCACGCTGTTGGGACCGTCCAGGATCTCGTCGCTCAGCTCCACATTTCTGCGCACGGGCAGGCAATGCATCACCTTGGCGTTGTTGGTGAGGGCCAGCTTTTGGTTGGTCAGCATCCACTGGGGATCGTTGCAATAAATGCGGCCGTAGTCGGTGTAGGTGCTCCAGTTTTTTACGTAGACAAAATCGGCTTGCGCGAGGGCCTCCGATTGGTTGGTGGTGATGGTGGCACCTTTCGTGAAGCGTTCGTCCAATTCGTAATCTTCCGGGTGGGTGATCACAAAATCCGCTTGACCCCAGGCGTTGATCCACTGCGAGAAGCTGTTGGCCACACATTGCGGCAAGGCCTTCACATGCGGCGCCCAGCTCAACACGATCTTGGGACGGCGCTTCGTGGTATCAAAGTTCTCCATGATGGTGATCACATCCGTCAGGCTCTGCAAAGGATGGAGCGTGGCGCTTTCCAGGCTTACCACAGGTATGCCAGCGTATTTTATAAATTGATTGATGTAGAGCTCGCTATAGTCGTCGACTTTGTTTTGCAACGACGGGAACGTGCGAATGCCCAGCACATCGAAATAGTTTCCCAGGATCGGGGCGGCATCCTTCACGTGCTCCACGGTGTTGCCGCTCATGATGGCCTCGTCTTCAAACTCCAGCGCCCAACCATCCTGACCGACGTTGAATACGATCGCCTCCATGCCAAGATTTTGTGCCGCCAGTTGCGTGCTGAGGCGCGTGCGCATACTGGGATTCAAAAACAACAACCCCATGCGCTTGCCTGCGCCCAGCGATTTGGCTTTGAAGGGGTTGGCTTTGCATTCCAGGGCTTTCTTTACGAGCCCCGGGATGTCGGGGACATCGGCGGCGGAAATAAAGTTTTTCATGACAGCGCTGCGTTGAGGGCGGTGAGGAAAATATCGATTTCGTTTTTGGTCAGCGCCAACGAAGGCAACAACCGGATGGTGTTGGGCTTCGCTTCGCCGGTGAAAACTTTGTGTTTCGTGAGCAGGTCGTTGCGCACAGATTTCTTTTCTTCCGGAAGATCGAACCCGATCATAAGCCCTCTTCCGCGAACATTTTGAAGAAGCGGGAGTTTCTTCAGCTCCTGCATACAGTAGTCGCCTTGTTTCGAAGCGTTCTCCAGTAATTTTTCATTCTCCATCACCTCCAACACGGCAAGCGATGCCGCTGCTGCAAGGTAGTTACCACCAAAAGTGGTACCCAACATACCACTCCACGGTTTAATATCGCCTTGAATCAGTACGCCCCCAACGGGGAAACCATTGCCCATGCCTTTTGCCATGGTGATGAGATGCGGCTTGATGCCTGCAAACTGGTGTGCAAAGAATTTACCCGTGCGACCATAACCGGACTGGATCTCATCCAGGATCAGCATCGAGCCATTGGCGCGACACTTCTTATCTAAAAATTGAAGAAACGAATCATGCGGAAGTTGGATACCGCCAACGCCCTGGATGCCTTCAATGATTACGGCAGCCACTTCGTTGTTCAAGGCCTTCTCAAAAGCAACTTCATCATTGAAAGGAACAAAAACAATGTCGTGTCCCGCGTTGAACGGCGCGACGATCTTCGGATTGTCCGTCGCTGCAACAGCGCCCGAAGTACGGCCGTGAAAAGCTTTCGTGAAGGCGATGACTTTTTTACGGCCCGTCACAAACGACGCCAGCTTTAATGCGTTCTCGTTGGCTTCTGCACCCGAATTGCAAAGAAAAAGTTGATAATCAGGATAGCCCGAAAGCTCGCCTAACTTCTCGGCCAGTTTCACCTGCAGCGGGTTCTGCACGCTATTGGAATAAAACGCGATCTGGCTCAATTGATCCGACAGCGTTTTCACATAATGCGGATGCGAGTGACCGATAGAAATAACGGCATGGCCACCATACAGATCGAGATACTTCTCGCCTTTATCATCCCAAAGCCACGAGCCCTGGGCCTTCACAGGCGTAATATTGAATAGGGGATATACGTCAAATAATTTCATGGTTCAAGATTTTGTCGGGAGACACTGCCGGCAGCGTCCTCACGTTGGCTTATGACATTATTACTCAGGAAAACAAGACTAGAAAACGATGCTCTTCAGCTTCAGTCCCGCGGTTTCTTCCAGTCCGCACATCAGGTTCATGTTTTGAACCGCCTGACCCGAAGCGCCCTTCAACAGGTTGTCGATGGCCGTGTGCACCACCAACTTGTCGCCTTCTTTTTCCAGCGACAGCAAACACTTGTTGGTGTTCACCACTTGTTTCAGGTCGATGGTCTCGTCGGACACGATCGTGAAGGGGTGTCCTGTATAGAACTCGCGATACAGCGCACGAAGCTCTTCCAACGATCGGTCTGCCGCGATGATGGAACTCACAAATATGCCGCGAGTGAAATCGCCTCGCCAGGGAACAAAGTTTATCGGCGCTCCAAAACCCGGTTGCAATTGTTGAACCGACCGGCCGATCTCTTTCAGGTGTTGATGCGTCAGCGTTTTGTAAGCAGAGATGTTGTTGGCACGCCAGGTGAAATGCGTGGTGTCCTGCAGTTTTTGTCCCGCACCCGTCGAGCCGGTAATACCCGTCGCATATACTTCCTTCAACAAGCCCGCTTTCGCCAAAGGCAAAAGACCCACTTGTATGGCTGTAGCAAAACAACCGGGGTTGGCAATGTTGTCAGCTTTTTGGATAGCACTCTTATTCAATTCCGGAAGGCCATATACAAATGACCGCGCACCACTGGTTTCTCCCAAACGGAAGTCCTGGCTTAGATCGATCACTTTAGCCTTAGCATCGAGGGGATTCTCTTGCAGGAATTTTTTACTCTCCCCGTGCCCGAGACACAGAAAGATAACATCCGCGCCCGGAACGATATTGTCCGAAAACGTCAGGTCTGTATCGCCCAGCAGATCGGGGTGTACTTCATGCAAAGGATTGCCGGCATTGCTGCGGCTGTGCACGAAGGTCAGCGTCACGTCGGGGTGGTTCAGCAGCAGGCGAATGGTCTCGCCCCCGGTATAGCCCGCACCCCCTACTATTCCGACTTTCAATTTACTTGCCATCCACGTCTTCTTTAACCTGGTGGAAGATGGCAGCCTGGTTGCCAAAGATCTTGGTAAACCCTTTCACATCGTCGCCCGTCCAGCCCAGGTTCATTTCACCATACTTACCAAACTTAGACGACATGAGGTCGTAGGCCGACTCGATACCCAGCACCTGGAAGCGGTAGGGATAGAGTTGGATATGTACATCGCCGGTCACATGCTCTTGTGAGCTGGTGAGGAACGCTTCGATGTCGCGCATGATGGGATCGAGGTATTGGCCTTCGTGCAGCCAGTTGCCATAGAACTGCGCCAGCTGATCTTTCCAGCTCAGTTGCCATTTGGTGAGCACGTGTTTCTCGAGGGCATGATGGCCTTTCAACACCAACATGGGTGCTGCCGCTTCAAATCCCACACGACCTTTGATGCCGATGATGGTATCGCCCACGTGGATGTCTCTCCCCACGCCAAAGGGTCCGGCGATCTGTTGCAAATATTGGATGGCTTCGGATGGGTGACCAAAAGCCTTGTCGTTCACTTTTGTGAGTTCGCCTTTCACGAACGTGAGCTTCACCGTTTCGGGCGTGGTCTTGGTCACTTGCGTGGGCCACGCTTCCTCGGGCAACATGCCCAGTGATTTCAGCGTCTCCTTTCCACCGACCGATGTTCCCCACAATCCTTTGTTGATGGAGTACATGGCTTTCTCAAAGTTCATGCTCACCCCTTTCGATTTCAGGAAAGCGATCTCTTCCTCGCGCGACAACTTCAGTTCGCGGATGGGTGTGATGATCTCGATGCCGGGCACGAGAATGTTCAGGATCATATCAAAACGCACCTGGTCGTTGCCCGCACCGGTGCTGCCGTGCGCCACGGCGTCGGCTTTCAATTCTTTGGCATAGATGGCCACGGCCAACGCCTGCGACATGCGCTCGGCGCTAACGCTCAATGGATAGGTATTATTTTTTAAAGCATTACCATAGATGAGGTAACGGATCACCTTATCGTAGTAGTTCTTTGTTTCGTCTACAGTCTTATGAGAAGCCACGCCCAGATTTTTGGCGCGGGTCTCGATCTCTTGGATCTCTTTTGCATCAAAGCCGCCGGTGTTGACGGTGATGGTATGAACTTCATAACCTTTTTCTTCGCCCAGGTACTTTACGCAGTAGGAAGTGTCTAATCCTCCGCTGAATGCTAATACGACTTTCTTTTTCATGTCTATTGTTTATGCTTCAACCGTTCCGGCGCAGGCCGGCGATCGAACGCTATTACCAAAAAAATATGCTCAAGAGGGATCTCTTTTTATCGGGCGTGTCGCCGTTGTCGTCGTCCTTGCGTTTTGACTTCAGGAGGACGAACTGCTTGAACCGTACCCACCGGTCGAACAACGTGAGGTTGCCCTTGAAGTGGCGGTGACGGTGGTGCACCAATTCGCCTTCGGACGAAACGGTGGTGGAGACGTCCTTCTTTTCTTCCGCTTCCTTGGCGGCGCGGGCGGCTTCGGCGGCTTTCACTTTTTCCTCGGCTTCGGCCGGATCGAACAGCATGGCGGTGCACATACAGTTCTTTCTGCCCTTGCTCATCAGGATCTCGTAGTTCACACAGCTTTTGCACCCCTTCCAGAACTCCTCATCCGAGGTCAGCTCCGAATAGGTAACGGGCTCATAGCCGAGGTCGGAGTTGATCTTCATCACGGCCAAACCGGTGGTGAGTCCGAAAATTTTAGACGTGGGATACATCTCCCGCGAAAGCTTGAAGATGCGTTTCTTGATGTCGGTGGCTACGCCGGTCTTGCGGAAAGCCGGCGCTACGATAAGTCCCGAGTTGGCCACGTACTTGCCGTGCTCCCAGGCCTCGATGTAGCAAAAGCCCACCCAGGTGCCCTCGGTGGTCACGGCGATCACGGCCTTGCCTTCGTCCATCTTCTTTTCGATGTAGGCGGGCGAACGCTTGGCAATACCGGTGCCCCGCGCTTTGGCTGATTCCTCCATCTCGGTGGTGATGGTCTCAGCGTAATGTTTGTCGCCGGCTGTTGCCAGTCGGACGATGAGATTATGTTTTTCCAATGTATTTTAAAATTATAACCTTGATGAAACATCCGTGCTAAAAGCACAAAAGGCGCAATGTCCTGGACACCACGCTTTCTTAACAAAAAAGATTTGTAATGGAGGTATCAGATACGCACAAAGCGTGTCGGTCGAGGTCGCCTGGTCACCGTGCAGGCAATAGTCAAGAACTGAACCGTTCTCTGGGAATGGTACGCAGCGATAGCTGCTGATAGGATGGTGAACAATGTTTTCAATTTCTTCCTTAGCGTTTAATAGTTGAACGTCAGATAAAAATCATTCAGTTTAATTTTAGTTGTCATTCAAGAATGCAAAATTAAACGATAAAGTTTGGTAAAAGATAACCTTTAGATTAAAAGACTGTAATTTTTTTTGTTTTGCTAACGAAAGTTAGTACTGATCTTTTACTTCAGGATCGTTGCGGTTCTTTCTGTTGAAAGGGTTACCTTCGCGTATCGTTTAAGATTGATTAGCTGTTATGGTAAGAAAGAAAATTGTGATCACCAGTATTTTCGTCGGGCTTATTGTTTGTCTGGCCGCGATTTTCCGGCCGGTGCCGGCCGCCTCCCCCGAAAACACCCTCAAGAGCCACGGAACTGTGGAGACTGTGTTTGAGACGGGCGAAAACGATCTCGTTTTCAAGCTCAAAGGCGACGACCGCATCTATTACCTCAACCAAGGCCTGGAAAATGGCCTCACCCTCGCTGAATTACGGGAGGACCTCTCCGGACAAGCCGTCGAGATCTACTACGTGAAATACTGGACCCCGATCGATCCCCTCAGCAAACTGAAACACATTGCCAAAGTGGACGTGAACCGGACCACGCTGTACTCCGAGATCGAATAACAAACGTTTTTTTGCTGTGATGGCCCGGAATCTCTTGGGCATTTATCAGAAAGATCAGCACTCCGTTCCGCCGGGAACTACCGAAGCAACACCACTTTGCCCTGCCGGGTAACCATTTTTCCCTCGACGGAAAGCATCATCTTGAAGATATAGACCCCGTTGGGAAGCGCGCTGCCGTTGGCACTGCCGTCCCACCCAATCTCATTTTTGCCGCTGTGGAAGGTGGGGAAATCCTCCGTGTCGAAGGTCGCTACCTGCTGGCCGTTCACGTTCGCGATCTCGAGGGCCGCCTGGTCGGGCAGCAAGTCGCCGGTGATGACCACCCCAAAGTAAACCTGGTAGCCGAAGGGGTTGGGATAGGGCGGCGTCACGGTGAGGGTGTTTTCATTCTTCACCACGAAGGTGATCACATAAGGCTCGATGCCACTCTTGTTTCCCCGCGCATCCGCTCCCTCTACCTGCAACGTGTAAGTACCATCCGCCAATTGTTTCGGGTTGAATTCCACCCGGAAGGGCGTAGTGGCCGTGGCGGGATACCATTTCGCGGTCTCACTGCCCAGCGATATTTGAGTGGGCGGGCAGGTTTCCTGGTCGCACGGATAGGTAAGGAAAATGCGCACACCCACCGTATCGGTCTTCAACACCAGCGGGTCCTCATCCCAAACCTTCACCACGATGGCGGGATTGGGCGAAACAAAATCGCCGTTCTCCAGGCGACGACCGTCGACGATCACGTCGAGCACCGGGTTGAGTTGGTCGACATGCACGTTCAGGTGGGCCGCCAGTTGCAGGATGTTGTTGTCATAATACTGCTCGGGCACCACGCGTGGGTTGACAAAGACGTCGATGTCGTTCAGTCCTCCCTTTTGGGTGGTGTTCACCCGCACCGAAAACGCGGTGGTGTCGCCAGGCGCCGGGGCTTTGATCTTGATGTGCTCGTTCTGCGACGTCCGCGAGGTTTGGTTGAAGATGTCGTAGGCCACCGTCAGCGAATCTTTGAAGGTCTTGTTACTGATGTTCACGAAACCGTAGTCCCCCTGCCAGGAGTCGCCTTCATTCAGTTTTTCCTGTTCCGCTTTGCCGTGGTATACCAGGATGCCTTCCGGAACCGGCGTATAGGCAACAACCCAATTCTTCAATTGGGCGGCGGTGAGTTGGGTGTCGTCGCCGGTCTCGTATAGGATTTTGAGATAAGGGTAGTCGTTCGCCGAGATCGCGGTCAGATCCTGGTTGCCGGCAACGTTGGCCATCAGCGTTTGTTCGGCGCCATTCAGTTTCACACCCACGATGTCGAAGCTCACCACATCGGTCGCCCCCACTTCGCGGCTGCGGGTGCTGAACGAGGCCCAGGCCGCTGCGGGGCCGATCAGACCTGAACTCATGGTGCCGGATGAATAGCCGCCGGTGATAGTCTGACTAACATTCAACACATCGGTGGTCGGCGTGGGATTTGTGCTTCGAAAGATCTTTGCCGTTCCCGGGGCACTCCCTTTGCGACCAAAAATGATCAGCGGTTCGCCCGCGACAACCTGGTCCCAAAAAGCTGCGTCGATACCCAACTCCGCCAGTTTCGTTTTCGCCGCAGCGGGCCAGGACGCGACCCCGGGATTGCCATAGCTGAACAAGAGCACCGAGTCGCCAGCATGGACGTTGTCTACATATTGAAGGATGTCATCGTTGTTGCCCGTCACCATCTGCGTAGCCTGGAAGCTATTGATCACCCAAGGCTCGCGACCACAGGCCCGGCCGTTGCGATTATACCATTTGAAGGGAACGCCGATATACGGGGTGGTTGACTTTCGGTCGAAAGCGATAAGATTGATAGTGTTCCCTCCACAATAAAATCCCTGGCGGGTCAGATTATATTCTGCGCCCGAAATTTTCACACTCAACGTGGTCCAATTCGGACTGGCACTGCCATAGACCGTCAGCGACACGGGTGTCACGGTCTCGAGGAATTCAAATCTGCCGGGAGGAATATCTTTCGACAGACCCACCGCCTCATTATATAAGTATTGTGGAAAGTCTACCTGGGCCCATCCCTCGGGACCAGCTTTGATATAGGTAAACGAACTCGATGTCCACTCCACACTTTCGCCAGGCTTGGGATCGGCCAGTTTGGTGCGCCAATAATATACCAGGGTGTCGGCGTCAA
>CBIHQM010000226.1:0-11025 GCA_966211885.1 uncultured Chryseolinea sp. | reverse complement strand
AGCAGCTTAGGCTATGCATCAACGAGGAAAATTTTTATTTGAGCGATGTTAAGCTCAGGGTAGTCCTTGGCGAAAACATACTCTTTCATTTCGGCCAACATACCCGAGATCTCCACGCCGGTGGGGCCGCCGCCGGCAATGACGATGGATCCGAATTTCCTTCGTTCACCGGGATCGGAAATCACCGTGGCTTTCTCTGCCGCTTGCAAAAGGTAATTGCGCATTTCAATGGCATCGTTCACCGTCTTCATCGGTAAGGCATGCTTCTTCACGTTCTCGAGGCCAAAAAAATTCGTCTCGGTGCCCGTTGCCAACACGAGGTAGTCGTAGCTCAAGTCGCCGCTGGAAAGGACGATCTTTTTCTCTTCGGGGACAATTTTCTGGAGTTCGCCCAATCTGAAACTGGTGTTGCTTTTGCCTTGGAAAAGCTTCCGGAAGGGGAAGCTGATGTTCGATGTTTCCAGGAAACCCGTGGCCACCTGGTAGAGCAAAGGAGGAAAAAAATTGTAGTTGTTCTGATCGACGACGGTTACGCGGAAGTGGGGATTGTTGTAGAGTTGCTGGGCCAGGTTGATGCCGGCAAAACCGCCGCCGACCACTACAACATGCTTGCTATTTTCTTTCATATATCACGGAATGAAGTTCATAACCTGCTGCGAAAACCGCTCCAGGCAAAATAAAAATCGGATGATGCTAAAGCGTTCATCTGTCGAGTACATTCGTTCAATAGACCTCGCGTTAGCACCCACACTATAAACGTTGAAGGCCAACATAAGATTTCCAAAATGCAATAAATTCAGAGGTCAAATCACCTCGACAAGCACCGATTTCTCCTCTGTATTTCCATCGTTGCCAAAGCCAAAACAAGATCAAAAATGTGCGTGTGCTTCCGAACGCTCACTCGTACGAACGCAATCGTTTCCATTTTTATGGATATCTTTGAAACCAGACTTTGGATACGCTGTTTATTTGAACAAGCATGAAAAGAATACAGATCGCCGATCTTCATCTATGGCAGTTTGATGACCTTGCTGAAACGCCGGGCATAAAACATTTCGTTACCGACCGCAGCACACACGAGGCCGGTGATGAGTTCACCTTGAGCTTCTCCAGCACACCCGATAAGGAATTGGTCCGGCGCAACCGACAGCTATTAGCAACGGCCATGGGTGTAGACTATGCGCGTTTGTTCTTCCCCTCGCAGGTGCACAAGACCCGGATCGTGCAGGTCACGCCACAAACACCTTTGGAGGAGCTTTTGGAAACGGATGCGCTGATGACCAATCAAAAAGGATTGTGTATCGCGGTGATGTCGGCGGATTGTGTTCCGATTTTGCTCTATGATAAAACACACCAAGCGGTGGCCGCCGTGCATTCGGGATGGCGCGGAACCGTGGCCCGCATTCTCGAGAAAACGTTGCATGCCATGCGCGACGCTTATGGCACCGAAGGAAAAGATATTGTCGCAGGCATCGGGCCCTCGGTGAGCCAGGACGCGTATGAGGTAGGTGAAGAAGTTGTGCAGTCGGTACATCATGCCTTTGGGAGGGAAAGCGGGCTGATGATCCCACAAGCGGATGACAAGGCAAAGCTCGATCTCTGGAAGGCCAACCAAATCCAACTGCTGGAATTCGGTGTACGCGACGAAGCCATCGAGATCTCCAACCTTTGCTCTGTAAAAAACAACGCGCATTTCTTCTCGGCCCGCAAAGGGGACGCCGGGCGCTTTGCCGCAGGCATCCTCCTAACCTAGCCCATGGCACGATGGCAACGCGTTCTCCCTCTCCATCCGACCACACCCCCGTGTATTGCCTCGACACCTTTAGCAAAAAGGCGGACGACAGTCTCTTCTACATCGAAAAGCTTCAGACCCACCTGAAGCAACACGAATTCATCAGCAAGCCCCACCGCCATGACTTTTACCTGCTTTTATACGTCATCCAAGGTTCGGGCAAACACGACATCGACTTTGTGTCGTATGACCTCCGCCCCGGATCTTTTTTTGTGATGACGCCCGGCCAGGTGCATGCCTGGAACCTGGCACCCGGGACCGACGGCTATATCGTTTTCTTTGTTCCTGAATTTTACCGGATGGGGTTGACGGAAAACAGTCTGCTGGATTTCCCCTTCTTCCATTCACTCCATCCTAATCCATTGATCCCATTGCCCCCGAACGCCGAACCCATGTTGGACCGGGTGCTTCAGGAAATGCAGGCCGAATTTCACCGGCCTGCCCCCCCAGACTTGCGCCTCCTGCGAAGCTACCTGGACATTGTGCTCTTGAAAGTGGCCCGCCACTACGCCACCGGTGTGGCCGGGCAGGGAGCACAAGGCACGACCTTCAAACTTCGAAAGCTGGAGGAGCTGATCGACCAGCATTACGCCACCCTAAAGCAGCCCTCCGAATATGCCGAACGGATGCACCTCTCCGCATCCTACCTCAACAACATCTGCAAAAAGAACCTGAACAAGACCTTGAGCGACCTCATCCACGAACGCGTGGTCCTGGAAGCAAAACGATATTTTGCTTATTCCGATCTCACCATCAACGAGGTGGCGCATACCCTCAATTTCACGGAAACCTCCTATTTCATACGGTTCTTCAAAAAGCAGACGGGGCTGACGCCCGAACAGTTCAAAGAATCCCTGATCCGTGCTATAGAATAGCTAAACCGTCCTGTACCACGGGGGTTCCGGATGCGTTTATTTGAATAGCTAAACAAAAAACGTCATGGACCTCAGCCGTTCCACTTCCTACAGCATACTGGCCATCCGATGCCCGCGTTGCCACCAGGGCAAGATGTTTCCCAGCGAAACCCTCTATCATCCCACCAAATTCACCATCATGAACAAGACGTGTGCTTGCTGCGGGCAGTCGTTTGAGCCCGAGCCTGGATATTACTACGGAGCGATGTTCGTGAGCTATGCCATCAACACCGCCCTTTTTGTCGCCGTGTGGGTAGCGCTTTCGGTTTTGGTGAGCGAGATCACCACCACCCTCATGGTTGTCACCTTGCTGGCTGTGGTGCTCGGGTTCCTGCCCATCACTTTCCGCTTATCGCGTGTTTTGTGGATCAACATCTTTGTTCACTTCGAAGGGCTGTGCGACGAGATTCCCCGCCGCAGCGAACAAAAGAGTTTATAAGAACATCCCCCCCGAGGCTTCGATCCGTTGGGCGTTGATCCAGCGCGCTTCTTCGGTGCAAAGGAAAGCTACCACGCCACCAATGTCGTCGGGCACGCCGGTTCTTCCCAGGGCTGTGTTGGCTTCGATGTGCTTTATGACCTGGGGTGCGTGTTCAAAGGTGGCCTTCGTGAAATCCGTTTGAATGATGCCCGGCGCAACGACGTTGGCGGTGATGCCCCGCGATCCCACTTCTTTTGCCAGGTAACGGGTAAACACTTCAATCCCACCCTTCATGGAAGCATAGGCAGCATAACCCGGTGTGGTGAAACGCGCCAAGCCGGTGGAAAGGTTTATGATGCGGCCGTGGTCGTTGAGGTGAGGCAAGGCTTTTTGTGTGAGAAAAAAAACGCCTTTGAGGTGGATGTTCATCAGTTCGTCAAACATCTCTTCTTCCGTTGCCGCGATCGAGGCGTGAATGCCGATGCCTGCGTTGTTGATGAGAAAATCAAACTTGTCAGTGCCAAAGCTTTCCTTGAGCTGAACAGACACGCGTTTAAAAAAATCGTCGAAGGTCTTGCTGTCGCCCACATTCAATTGGAGCGCCGCGCTTTTTCTTCCGCGGGCCCTGACTTCGGCCACCACGCTTTCGGCTTCCTGTTTATTGCTGTTGTAGGTGATGAGCACGTCGTTTCCCGTTTCGGCTAGTTTCAAAGCCATGTTCTTTCCCAATCCGCGGCTGCCGCCGGTGATCAGGGCGATCTTGTTTTTAGATTCCATAAGTGATTCAATTTTATTGTGCTACAAAATTGTCCCATCCTGACAACTTCAGAATGGTGACAGCTTCAGTAAAAAATGGTGACCATTTCAGTATTTTCCGTCCTCTTTGCTTTTTTCCCTCTTTTGAACCGTTCATTGGGATTTGCAACTCCTCGCAAAGAAACCGATACCTTCCTCCGTAATCGCGATCTTGTAGATCACTCCCGCATAGTCCAACTTCTTCCAATCGTCTACATAACCCATGATCAATTCAACGTTGACCTCAAAATTGTCCAGGGCCGTTTCTTCGCCCGTAGAATTATGACCTTCGAAGATCCGGACGTAATTCGCCGTTAATAAAAAGCTCAGCGAACCGATCAAACCATTCACCAGTTGATCTTCGTTCCTTCCCAGGATCGTTTTCTGCAGCATCGACAAGATCTCCATGATCGACAGCGAACGACCTAGTACTGCGTCCAACACAAGGCAGTGCATCTCTTTTTGTTCCATACATTTTGTTTTTAGATCGTCCATCGATGAGCCTTCCTACAGGCATCGTCGATTGACTGGCAGGGGTGTTCTTGAGGAACGGGGCGAGGCGAGTTCACGAGGGTGCTGTTCAAATCTAGAGAGAAAATTCCGAACAATGAAGGCCCGATTTATTGCCGGCACCGCTTTCACCTAAAGGGGTAAATGCACTCCCTGTGTAGACAATATTCCGCAAAGGCCCAGGGGTTGCCCTTTGGCATGAATTTTCTATGACCTTATCAAAAAGAATCCGCTCCGTCGCGGTTGATCGCCGGCGTGACCTTTCGTGCGCCGGCAGCCTCTGAACAGAATTTTATGACCGCTGCAAAAACTAAACATAAAAAAAGAATGGGCCTTATGATCGCCATCAGTTTTGTGGCATTGTTGGTGATCGCCCGGCTCCTTTTGCCCTATGTTGTTTTAAACTATCTCAATAAAACACTGGCCAACATGAAAGGCTACCGCGGTCATATTGAAGACGTGGACATCGCCCTGATCCGTGGCGCTTATAAAATCGACAGCATTTATCTTCACAAACTGGACACGACGAAAGACAAAGAGACGCCGTTCTTCGCCGCGTCCAGTGTCGACCTTTCCGTGGAGTGGAAAGCGCTCTTTCATGGGTCCATCGTTGGTGAATTGGTTTTTGAACGCCCGATGATCCGCTTCACAAAAGACAAGGTCGAACCCAAACAAGTGCGCAACGATTCGACGGGATTTAAAAAACTTTTGGACGATTTCATGCCGCTGAAAGTGAACCGCGTCGAGATCAACGATGGTGAGATCCAATACAAAGATGAATTCTCAAAACCGAAAGTAGACCTGGCGCTGACCCATACGTATGCCCTGGCGCTCAACCTTCGGAACAGTTACGACTCGGCCGCCCTGCTACCAGCCTCTTTCACGATGCGAGCGGATCTCTACGAGGGCAAGCTTTCCCTGAACGCAAAAATGAATCCCCTGGCCGACGATCCCACCTTCGACATGAATGCCGACCTGAAGCATACCAACCTGGTAAAATTGAACGAGTTCTTCCAGGCATATGCTAAGGTGGATGTGAACAAAGGCAAATTCGGTCTATACACCGAAGTGGCTGCCAAAAAAGGAAACTTTGCCGGGTATGTGAAGCCGCTCATCCAAGACCTCGATGTTTTGGGCAAAGAAGACCGCAAAGACAATATCTTTCAAAAAATGTGGGAAGGATTTGTGGGAACCGTTGGCGAGGTCTTTCAAAATCAGTCAAAAGACCAGGTAGCGACCAAGGTGGAATTTAAAGGAAGCCTCAAGAATCCTGACACCAATGTTTGGAGCGCGATCTATAACGTCTTGGAAAACGCTTTTATTCAAGCCCTTCAGCCCTCGATCGATCACGAGATCAACATTGCTTCCGTAGACACGAAAAAGGAAGAAAAGAAGAACGTCCTTCAAAAGGTCTTCGGCAAGAAGGACGAACCGGATACAAAAAAAGATAAAGCCGAAAAAAAGAAGGAAAGGAAGGAAAATAGGAAAAAGAAAAAAGAACAAAAGAAGCTAAAGAGCGAGAAGGAAGCCTCCAGCAACAACGTCTAGCCGCCGGATCGATGAAATACCGCATCGATCGGCCAACTCAAAGTCATACCCGGATAAAATTAATCCTGCCGCCTACTCCTCATTGTTCATGGCTGATGGACGAATACAACAGCTTGATACGTTCGATGTATTGCACCGCGTTGAGAGAGTTGATTTTGGTTGGATATTCACTGGTGCCGGGCCGCACGACAATAAAGTTTGCGTCGTCGATCCAGGCGCAACGTTCTTTGGTGTGGAGCTGGGCTGAACTGTCGCGAAGGTTGCTTTGCAGGATGTTCAATATAATTCTGTAGTCTATCATAAAAATTTCATTTAACATACGAATGACGAACCATCCGTAACATTCGTACCAGAACAGAAGACAAAGATTTTAACCCCATTTGCCCCCTGCTTAAAAGTTATGGGGATTCTTTTTCCCCGTCACACTATTATTTCCACACTTTCGGGATTGAGGAAATATCCCAAGGACTTGGCACGGAATTGAAAGCCGTAAGGATTTGTATATCTTTATTTACCTAACTCAGACACAACCATGAATAACTTATTTAGAGGACTTATTGCCGGCTATGGCGCAAAAAAACTTGGAGGCGGATGCCTGGGCACAGTCCTGGTTTTTATCGTGATCTGGGTGGCACTAGGCCAGTGCCAATAATAATCAGCGACCATCCTCTATTGACTTCTTCCCTGCTATGAAAATATCCAGTATTGCCACCTTTGTAAATCAACATATTCACGTGGTGATCGAAACGCCGAAGGGCAGTCGCTTTAAATATGCCTACGATGAAAATCTTGATCTCATGGTGGTCCGTCATGAACTTCCGGAGGGATTCATCTTCCCCATCAACTTCGGTTTCATTCCACAGACCCTGGCTGGTGACGGCGATCCGCTGGATGTATTGGTCATGAGTGAAACACCGGCCGTTAGTGGGTGCCTGATGGAGTGCCGCGTGATTGGGGCGGTGACCGCCAGACAGCGGGATAAAAATAAATGGGTGCGCAACGATCGCGTGCTGGCCGTGCCCGTGGCGAGCCGGTCGTATGAGAATATCCAATCATTGCGTGATGTCAGCAAAACATTTCTCACTCAGCTCGAACAATTTTTTGCCGCCTATAATGCCGCCCGTGGCAAGACCTATCAATCTTTGAAGCGCCTCAGTCCGGTGCAAGCGTTGGCTTTGATTCGAAAAAATCAAATCCGACTCCCATCAAAATAAATAGCCCAGCTGTAGGGCCACCCCTCCCGAAAACTGTGGAATTTTTTTCCCTCTTTGCTGATCCGCATACTCAAGTGTTGTCTGGTGGTTCCATTTGTTTGGTATAAAAATGCATTACACGCTCTGATCGCCTGGTCGTGAACTGGCATTTTTTTCGCGTCGCCAAAGGAAACAACGCACGTCGAAGACTATGCTTACCAAAAGAAAAACCACCTCATCCTCCGCCCACCGCGACACGCGCAAAACCCGGAAGTGGTCAGCGCGGGTAACCCAGACCAGCGATGCCATGGATCTCCGGAAAAACGTTTTCCGGTTGTCGGACCCTAAGAAGATCGCCCGCTCCGTCAAACGTTCGGCACAGCAAAGCAAACGCAGGAAGGGCACGCCCTATCAATCCGCGATGTCGATGTTGAACTTCTACATCAACCGGGCAGGAAAAAATCTAACCCCGGCAAAAAAAGAAAAACTCGAAAAAGCCAAGGAAGAGCTAAAGGTGCTCTTTCACCGGACGGACGACTAGTATTCGCGACACCCTCCGTTGCATATTTTCAATCATCACGCTAACGCTAACCGACATGAAAATCTACAGGCTGTTCCCCATGCTCCTTGCTTTGGTGATCGTCACCAGCATCGACTCCTGCCAATCAAAAAAATCTTCGCCGGATAGTAAGGACGTGGCGGAAGCGCAAAACAAAGCAACGTTCGATAGCACGAGCGTGGAGGATGACGTGCAGTTTGCCATTGCCGCTGCCGATGGTGGTCTGCTGGAAATTCAATTGGGGAACCTGGCCCTTACCAACGCATCGTCGGCCGAGGTGAAGAAATTCGGCCAAAGTATGATCGACGACCACAGTGGAGCCAACAAAGAACTGGCCGCACTGGCTTCGCAAAAAAATATTACGCTCCCGCAGACGCTAAGTGAAAAAAATCAGGAGTATTATGACGATCTTCAGAAAAGGAAGGGCAAAGCGTTCGACGAAGCCTACACCGATTTCATGGTGAAAGACCATCAGGAAGACATCGACGAATTCAAAAAAGAAGCAAAAAAAGGAAACGACAAAGATTTGCAATCCTGGGCCCAGGGAAAGGTGCCTGTGTTGGAACACCATTTAATGATGGCACAACAAACACAGCAATCGCTGAAGAACACAACGCGACAGTGAATACTTGTATTTCACACGTCCCAACGCCATCTCCAGCGGCCAGCCGAACCCTACAAACTCTTCAAGATCAAAGTGCGGCAAGACCACTAAGCCAGGTCACTCTTCTTTTAAGGATTGGGTTGGACTAACACGGGAAGCCCGGATCGCCTGACTTCCCACGGTCAGCCACGTAATCACCAACGCACCGAGGGCCGGGATCAAAAAGTACCACACATTCAAATCAATCTTATAGGCAAAACTTTGCAACCACAAAGTGACCATAAAGTAACTGACGGGCACTGCGACCGCCACGGCCGCCAACACGATCTTTGTGAAATCGCCTGAGAGCAAATAGATGATGCCCAGCTCACTCGAACCTAAGATCTTCCGGATGCCGATCTCTTTCAACCGGCGCTCGGCCGTGAAGGCGGCGAGACCGAAGAGACCCAGGCAAGAAATGAGAACAGCCAACAGCGCGAAATAGCGGGACAGCACAGAAACACGTTGCTCGGAAGCATAAAGTGCCTGATAGTCGTCGTTGAGAAATTTATAGTCGAACGCCAGGCCAGGGTTTTGTTCCTGGTAGAGCTTTTGGATCTGGGGAAGCGTTTCTGCTTCGGTTCCTTTTTTTATTTTTACCATGATCCGGGGAACCCTGGGCTCCAGTTGGATCAGGCAAGGTTTCATTTCTTCGAACAGCGATTCGAAATGAAAATTCCGGGTTACACCGATAATTTGTTTCTCCTCTCCCCACACCCGAATGGTCTTTCCGATGGGATCTTTCAGCTCCATCATGTCAATGGCCGCTTCGTTGAGGACGATCTTTTTCTTTTCGCCGCTAAGTTCCTTCGAGTACGACCGACCTTCTTTCATTTGAATGCCCAGGGTTTCAATAAAATCAAATCCAACCTCGAGATTGGAAAAGCCTTTTTTACTATCCTCGTCGCCCGGCTTCCAGTCCACGCCGCCAAGTCCGCCATGATGGCCAACGACATCGTGATCAAAGTTCGCTGCGTTAACCACGTTGGGGAGACTCCGTACGCGATTCAGAAAGGAGGCCACCGCCTGATCCAGCCCTCCTCCTATCTCAAAAAAGGTAGAGTCGCCGTTGTTCTTTACTTCGATCTCAAAGTGGATGACGTTATCGCGGTCATAGCCCAAATTTGTCGACTGCACATAATCGATCTGCTTATACACCACGAGCACCGCCACAATGAGAATGACGGATGCGGTGAATTGAAACACCACAAGCCCCTGGCGCGCCCAGCGCTCGCCCACCGAGCTGTTCAATTTTCCCTTCAACACGGTAGCAGGCTTGAATCCCGAAAGGTATAAGGCCGGGTAGCTGCCGGCGATCAGCCCGGTGATAAAGGTGATGCCCAACACTGTTAGCATAAGGCTGGGTGTTAATTGCAGGGTAAGGTGTTTGCCGGTAATCGCATTGAACTGCGGCAAACCGATGTCGACTATCAACACCGACACCGCCAGCGACAAAAAAGTCATGAACATCGATTCGCTCAGATATTGCATCACCAGTGTGTAGCGGCTCGCGCCCACGGCTTTCTTAATGCCGATCTCTTTAATGCGTCGCGAAGCTTTGGCGGTGGAAAGGTTCATGAAATTGATACAGGCAATCACCAGGATAAAAACGGCGATGGCCGTAAACAACCGGACATATTCTATACGTCCTCCGACCGGCACGCCGTTTTCGTAGCGTCCATGCAAATAGCGATCGGAATAGCGTTGCAGCAGCAATGTGTTTTTCGTCTCTTTATTCTTTGTCTTTAAAAACCCGGCAATCTTTTCGTTGAACGCCTTGGGATCAGTTCCCTTCTTCAGCAACACGAATGTGCTGGGATCGCTGTTGCTCCAATGTTGTAATCCCTCACGGCTCGAGAAAAACAGTTCATAGTTCAACAAAACATCAAACTGATCGGTCGCGTTGGCTGGGCGGTTTTCAAAAACGCCAATGATGTGACAGGGCTCTTTGAATTGGTCGCCGTTCCAGCTCACGATCTTGCCCACGGCATTCGCAGGCGATTGGAACAACTGCATCGCTAATTGCTCGGAGATAGCGATGCCATATTTATCGGCAAACAAAAGATTCTGATCACCCTCTTTAAAAGGGACCGTAAACATCTTGAAGTAGTCTTTGCTCACAAATTGACTGCCCGCCTTCACGCTGTTGCTTTCAAAGGAAACGATGCCTTTTGCCGAAAACCAATCGGCGGGAACAACCGACGCGGCATACTCGACCTCCGGCATTTCGTCGGCTAAGGCACGGGCGAGCAGTCCTTGTGTGCCGCCGCCGGTTCCGATATCACCCTCGTTATAGAAATTCTGCAATACCTGGTAAAGCTGCTCATCGTGTTCATTGAACTTGTCCACATGCCACTCGTCGTTCACCCAAAGGTAGATCAACAACGAGCACGACAGGCCTGCTGACAACCCGATGAGGTTAATGAAAAAAGTGCTCTTGAAACGCTTGAAGTTCCGGTAGAGTAAAAGAAACGCGTGCTTTATCATCATGTCTTTTGTGTTTTATCGAACGTCAGTTGGTTTAAGATGGTCAGTGTCTATTGTTCCTTCAGACACCTAACGGGATTGACCCGGGCTGCTTTGAAGGCTTGCACGCTCACGGTAAGCCAGGCGATACACAGGGCGATGAGACCCGCCACCACAAAGTACC
>CBIHQM010000225.1:0-11050 GCA_966211885.1 uncultured Chryseolinea sp. | reverse complement strand
CAACGACGGCAATGGAATTTTGATATGGCTGCAAGTAGGCCGAATCGCTGGTAAGGATAAAACCGCGCTGCCCGGTCTCGGCGTCGAGCATGCTGGTGAGCAAAGAATAGGATTCGCGAATGATGTTTTGCTCATGTGTCAGCAAGTAGGTCGTCTCTTTTTTCTCCGACACATTATAGTACTTGATCGCGCCACTCACCAGGGTGAGCAGGATCGACACCACCAAATAGTTGGCAACACGATGCGGCGTTTTCATACAATGGGCTCTATTTATTAAGTTAAGAAATTTACAGACCCTATACTACAAAACCGTGCCGTTTCCTGAAGCGCTGGTCTGGGATGGGTGGTTTCCTGGTTTTACCCGATAAACCTACATCTCGCAGGTTACGCCCATGTTCTTGGTATTTCTTCGCGCCAACTTTGCTTCGCCCGCCGCTTGCCCGCCGTAGCTTTAGCGAAGGTGGGAGCTTTAGCGTAGGAGGGCCCGCCGAAGCCTCAGCGAAGGAGACCAGCCCGAAGCTTTAGCGAAAGCGGGGCGTTTAAAGAAAACGCTCGCCAGGCACTTCAACCTTGAAAAAAGCACCCAAAACAACCCTTCCCCACAGAATTTCAGGAAACCTTACCTTTATCCTGTAACCATCTCAAAAACCCGAAGTTTCCCATCTTGAAAACTTTACCTCCGGAATTGGAAGCACTGACCGACAACGCCTTGATGCTCAAGGTCAAGGACAACGACCTCGACAAGCTGGGACTGCTTTTTGAGCGCTATAAGAGACCTTTATACGGTTTTTTTTATGGCATGAACAAAGATGCCGACCTCAGCGAGGACCTCGTGCAGAACGTTTTCCTGCGGATTCTTAAGTACCGTTACCTCTTTCGCGGAGAGGGCGACTTCAGAACGTGGATGTATCACATCGCGCGCAATGTGAACCACGACCACTTCCGCAAAAACAAACTGAAGGCAAAGGATTCCCTGGAACAATGGCAGGAACGGCTGGGCAGCGACGAGAACCGGTCGACCGAGTATCAGAAAGATGAAGAATTGCAACTTCTCTCCATGGCCATGGACAGATTGCCGGACGACAAACGGGAGATCTTGCTGCTCAGCAAGTTTCAGGATAAGAAGTACAAGGAGATCGGCGAGATCCTCGGTTGTTCCGAGGGCGCCGTCAAAGTAAAGGTCTTCAGGGCCCTGCAGGATCTGAAGGCGGTCTATAAAGAATTGGAAAAACACATGTGACTATGAGTACGGAAAGAATACAGGAACTGATCGAAAAATACAACGCCCTACAGGCCGACCCCACCGAGATGAAGCTCATCGAAAAGCTCATCGAAGAAGGACTCATCGACATCGCCGAGTTGCAGGGGTTGCAGGAAATGGAAGATCAGCTGGTGCGCATGGACCCTCCCCAGCCCTCCCTAAAACTGGACGACACCTTCTACCACATGCTGGCAGAAGAAAAAAGAAAGGGCCGTGGTTTTTCATGGAAGGCTTTCTTCGCCTGGCCGGAATTTGCGCCAAGACTTGCCTTTGCGTCAGTAACCTTGCTCCTGGGATTGGCCGCCGGATTTTTCCTGCGCGCTCCTCAACCACAAAAGGACCAGGAGATCGGAGTGCTGACAAAAGAGGTGAGCGACCTCAAAGAGATGATGATGTTGTCGCTTCTGGAAAAAGAATCGGCCACCGATCGTCTCAAGGCTGTGAGCCTGAGCGAAGACATGGGCCAGGCTAGTCAGAAAGTGACCAGTGCCCTGCTGCAAACCCTCAACCACGACGATAACGTAAACGTCCGTCTCGCCGCCCTCGATGCCTTGAAGCCCTACAGCAAAGACAGCAAGGTGCGCGAAGAATTGATCCGGTCCATCAGCAAACAGGATTCGCCCCTCGTGCAAATTTCGCTGGCTGAATTGATGGTCGAAATGCAGGCGAAGTCGTCGGTGAAAGAACTGGAGAAGATCCTTCACAACGAGAACACACCGACCGATGTGAAGAAGAAGATCCGCGAAAGCATAGCGGTGATCATATAGTAATGGCTTTAAAACGTAAACCAGAAAGACAATGAAAAAGTATTTGACCATAGCCCTCCTGTTCGTCGCAGCACAGCTGGTCGCGCAGAGTTTCTCGGAAAAGATCGTAAAGGATTTTACATTCGAAAAGAAAAGTGCCGACAATGCACTGATGATCGCCAACATCAACGGCAACATCTCCGTGCAGGGCTACGACGGCGACAAGATCATGGTGGAAGTGACCAAAACTATAACCGCAAAAACACCGGCTCGCCTCGAGAAAGGAAAGACCGATATCCAGCTTGGCGTGATCGACCTGGCCGATTCACTGATCCTCTATGTGAGTGGCGAGTGTGGAAATTTCACAAAACAAGTTTCCCGCAACGGCCACCACAATCGGAAGTACTGGGGCTATAGCTGGAACAATGGCTGCCAGGATTGTCACCAGGAATACAGCTACAAAATGGATTTCACCGTGAAGATCCCCAACGGCGTGAACCTGACGGTGAGCACGGTGAACGACGGCGATGTGGAAGTGGCCAACGTGAACGGCGCAGTGATTGCCAACAACGTGAACGGCAGCATCCGCATGAAGAACCTGGTGCGCGGAACCGAAGCCAGCACCATCAACGGTGACGTGGACATCGAGTACGCCAAGAATCCCCCACAGGATTGCCGCTTCTACACCCTGAACGGCGACATCAACGCCTGGTTCCAAAAAGGTCTCGCCGCCAACCTGAGCTTTGAGAGTTTCAACGGCAGCTTCTACACCAACATCGATAAACTGGAGTCGATGCCTGTGACGGTGGAGAAAAAGGATTCCAACAAAGGCATTAAATACAAAGTGAACGACAACCGCTTCAAAGTAGGCGCAGGCGGTGCCCTGCTGGACTTCGAAACGTTTAACGGCAACGTGTACCTGAAAGAAAAAACAAATTGATTGGATCAACGTGTCTCCGTTCATGCTCGCCTTTCGGCGGATGAAAAGACAGGAAACACGCAGCAAAAAATATTTTTAAAACAAAAAACATGACCTCGCTTGTCTTTCGCCCTTCGGCGGATAGGAGACAAAGAGGACACTGGTAAAGAAACGACAACATTTTTAAGATAGAACGTACTATGAAAAAGCAATTGATAATCGCGATCACCCTCGTAAGTCTTGGCCTCCTGCTCATCACCACGTCGATCACATCGGCGCAAACCGCAGCCTCGAACGAGTTCACGGTGCCGCTTGGCGAGCCGGGTAAAAAAGGAAAGCTGAAAGCCCAGATCAACTTTGGCTCCATCTCGGTGAAGGGCACCGCGCGAAAAGACATCCTGGTGAAATACACCGCCCCCAACAATGAAGAACAGGACAAGAAGACCTCCACGAAAGACGGCATGCGCCGCATCGGTGGCGGGGGCATGGACCTGGAAGTGTCGGTGAGCGGCAACACCGTGAAAGTAGGCTCCGACTCCTGGAACAACAAACTGAACCTGGAGATCGAGATCCCCTCCAACATGGACCTGGAAGTGAAAACCTACAACGACGGCGACCTCATGGTCACCAACGTGCAAGGCGAATTGGAACTCACCAACTACAACGGCGAGATCACCGCCCTGAACATCTCGGGCTCCGTGGTGGCCACCACCTATAACGGCGACGTTAAAGTGACTTTCGACAAAGTGACGGACGGAACACCCATGTCATACTCCACTTACAATGGCAACATCGACCTGACGTTCCCCGCCACGTTGAAAGCCACCTTGAAAATGAAAACCGAGCAAGGCGACATCTACTCCAACTTCGAAGTAGATTTCAAAAGCACCGGCCCGGTCCAGAAGAGCGACACCAAGTCGGGCGTCTACAAAGTGATCGTCGACGAATGGAAACGCGGCGACGTGAATGGCGGCGGCCCCGAGATCACCATGAAAAACTACAACGGCGACATCTACGTCCGCCGGAAATAAGGACAGTGCCTCAAGCTTTGCGCCTTTCTTTGCGCCTCTGCGTCTCCGCGGTTCAACATCCACCGCAAGTCGCAGAGGCGCAAAGTCTTTTTAATCCCGGGAGATGCCGAATTCAACGCGACGATTCACCTTTCGGTCGTCATCGTCTTTTTCGTTTACAATGGGTTTGGAGCTGCCATAGCCATGCGCCTCGATTCGCGCAGCTTCTATTTTGAATTGATAGATCAGATAAGCCTTGATCGCATCGGCGCGGGCCTGGGATAGACGCAGGTTGGCCTCTTCTTTTCCCTGGGAGTCGGTGTGCCCCGAAATATCGAGCTTGAATTTAGGATGGTCGATCATGAAGTTTGCCAGCTTATCAAGATCCTGGTGCATGCCAGGCAGAATATCCGCCTTCCCATTCTCAAACTCCAGCGACTTGAAGGCGATCTTGCTCTCGATCGGCTCGGCTTCCCGGTTCATCTCCGTGTCGCCATCCATAAAGAACAATTCTTCGATCCGGAAAAAATCATCGCCCTGGATGATGAGCAAATAATTCCGTTTGTTGATCAGGTTAAAATCAAACGACCCGTCTTCGCGCAAAAACTTCGGCGCCACTTCCACACCCTTGTCCAGGTCGATCACCGACACGATGCCCTTGAAAGGCTTCTTTGTTTCTGAGTTGATGAGCGAACCCTTCAAGTGGGCCGTGGCATTTGGCTGCGCCTCCATAGGCACAGGAAAGGAGTGGAGGTCCAGGTTGTTGATGGCTTCTTCAGACGACCGTGCATAGTAGAGATAGTGCGACTGAGAATCGATCGTGAAATAATATTCGCTGCCGGGTCCGTTCACCAGCGGCCCGATGTTTTTGGGTTCTTCCCACGCATGCGGCACCTTGCGGGATTTGTAGATGTCGAAGTCGCCGAACGTGAGGGGCTGGCCATTGGAGCTGAAGTAGAGCACATTGAAGGCGTGGTGATAGAAGGGGCTCACTTCAAAGCCGCGCGTGTTGACGATCGGCCCCAGGTTTTCGGCCTTTTGCCACAGCCCTGTCTTCTTATCTTTTACAGAGAAATAAATATCCGAATAGCCAAAGCCGCCGATGCGGTCGGAGGCAAAATACAGGGTGTCTCCGCTATGTGAAAGCGACGGTTGCGAATCCCAGGCGTTGCTATTGATGGCGGCCCCGAGATTCCGCACATTGCCCCACGTGCTGTCGGGCCGGAGCACGGCGACAAACAGATCGCAACTGCCATAGGAATCAGGCGAATTGCAGCGGGCAAAGTAGAGCAGCTTGCCGTCCTGGCTGAGACAGGCGGACCCCTCATTGTAGGGAGTGTTCACACCCGTAAAGGCTTCGGAAAATCCCCAGGTGCTGTCGGTCTTAATGGTGTAGAACAAGTCTTCGTTGTAGGATTTGTTCATCGGGTCGGCGTTCTTGTTGCGCTTGGATGTGAACAGCAACACGTTGTCTACGTTGCCAATGGTGGGCCCGTAATCTTCCTTGTCGGAATTGATCGCTTCCCCCATGTTGAGCAGCACGCCCTGTGGTGGGCGTAGGGTGTCGATCTCTTTGCGATACGCCACAAGCTCATAATATTCTTTAAGCGGTACGTAAAGATCCTTCTCATTTCGCGTGAGCGTGTCAAATTCCCTTTTCACCTCCTTGCCATCGAGGGTTTGGGGGAGGTGTTTGAGCACCAGTTTGTAGAGCAGTACCGATTCGCCGGGAGGGCCCAGTTTCTGGGAGAGACGGGCCAGGTCCCAGATCAATTGGGCGTCGCGGGAAAAATTGTCGGGGCCGAAATTCCTGACAAAGGCCTTTAATTCGGCGTACTCTTCTTCATAGGCGCCCACAGCAGCTAATTGCTTGATGCGCTGTAACTTCTCGTCGTTTTTGTAGTATCTGACGGTATTGAGATTGGGGAATAGGAAGATGTCAGATTGGCTGTAGCTTGTCAGGCTATCCTCCAACTGAACAACCCCGCCCTTTTTGAATTTTTTCTTTGGCTTTTGGGCCATTAGGGGGGCGTGCGCCAACAGCCAAAAGGCTGTGACAAAGATCAAAAAGTAGGTTTTCACGTAACCTCGTTTGGTAAAAAATCACGCCAACCGGATAAAGTTGAGACAATTTTGCTTCTTTTACAACTCTGTTGGCACTACTATTGTCCTTTACCCACGCCTGTCAAACACCCGGCAGCCCCGTGTAAGTTGCGTCAGTTTGACATAAGAAGGAGACCATGTTTAAAAGTTTGCCCATACAACTCGTACAAGAAGAATCGGACGACCTTATTCAAATGATCAATCCGGAACAGGAATCGGACCTGAAACCCGAAGACCTGCCGGAAGAACTTTCCATACTGCCCATCAAAAACACCGTATTATTTCCCGGTGTAGTCATTCCCATCACCGTAGGGCGTCAGAAATCCATCAAGCTTGTGAAAAAGGCCTACCAGGGTAGCCGGATCATCGGTGTAGTGGCCCAAAAGAATTCCCAAGCCGAAGAACCGACCGTGGAAGATCTTTACCGCGCCGGCACCGTGGCCCGCATCATCAAGATGCTCGTTCTTCCCGATGGAAATACCACCATCATCATCCAGGGAAAGAACCGTTTTGCCATCAAGGAATTCGTGCAGGAAGAACCGTACCTGACGGCCCACATTCAGCTTCAATCCGAACCCAAGCTTAACGCCAACGGCAAGGAAACCAAAGCGCTCGTACAGTCGCTGAAGGATGCGGCCACAAAAATATTAAAGCTCAATCCCGAAATTCCCATCGAAGCCCAGGTGGCGCTGGACAACATTTCCAGCATGGCCTTCCTGGTCCACTTCCTGGCATCAAACCTCAACGTGGAGGTGGCCGAGAAACAAAAGATCCTGGAAACACAAAACCTCGTCGATCGCGGCACACTGCTGTTGCAGTACATGCTGAAAGACATCCAGATGCTGGAGATCAAGCATGAGATCCAAAAGAAAGTACACACCGACATCGACCAACAGCAACGCGACTATTTCCTGCGTCAACAGATCAAAGTGTTGCAAGACGAGTTGGGCTATGACGGTCCCGATAAGGAAGTAGAAAAACTGCGCAAGCGTGCCGAGAACAAGAGCTGGCCGCAACCCGTGGCCGACCACTTCAGCAAAGAGCTCGACAAACTTTTGCGCATCAACCCGATGGCCGCCGAATATCCTGTGGCCATGAACTATGTAGAGTTCATGCTCGACCTGCCGTGGGGTGAGTATACGTTGGATGATTTTGATCTGAAACGCGCCAAGAAAATTCTGGACCAGGATCATTTCGGTTTGGAAAAAGTGAAGACGCGTATCCTGGAATATTTGGCCGTGCTGAAATTGAAACAGGACATGCGCGGCCCCATCTTGTGTCTCTACGGACCTCCCGGCGTAGGTAAAACTTCTTTGGGACGTTCCATTGCCAAGGCGTTGCAGCGCAAATACGTGCGCATGTCGCTAGGCGGCGTGCACGATGAAGCGGAGATCCGCGGCCACCGCAAGACGTATGTGGGTGCCATGCCGGGTAAGATTCTTCAGAACCTGAAGAAAGCACAATCCTCGAATCCCGTATTCATCCTGGATGAGATCGACAAGGTGAAAGCCGATTTCCGTGGCGATCCCTCTTCGGCCATGCTGGAGGTACTGGACCCTGAACAAAACAACACCTTTGGCGACAACTACCTCGAAGTGGAATACGACCTCTCGAAAGTGTTGTTCATCGCCACCGCCAACGCACTCGACACCATCCACCCCGCCTTGCGCGATCGCATGGAAGTGATCGAAGTGTCGGGCTATACACTGGAAGAAAAAGTAGAGATCGCGGCCAAGCACCTTGTTCCCAAACAACTTAAAGAGCACGGTCTGAAAACTTCCGACGTGAAAATATCGCGTGCCGCCATCGCCAAAGTAGTGAACAGCTACACACGCGAGTCGGGCGTGCGCAACCTCGAACGCAAGATTGGCACGTTGGTGAGAAGCATCGCCAAATCGGTGGCCATGGAAGAGCCGTTCGACAAAATGGTGACGGAAGAGACCGTAACGAAGGTACTAGGCGTCGAAATTTTTGACGAAGAGTTATATCAAGGCAACGACATCGCCGGTGTTGTGACCGGTCTTGCCTGGACGCAAGTGGGTGGCGAGATCCTGTTCGTGGAATCGAGCCTCAGCAAAGGCAAAGGCGGCCTCACCATCTCCGGACAGTTGGGCGATGTAATGAAGGAGTCGGCCATGGCGGCACTTTCCTATCTCAAGTCCAATGCCGACGCCTTGAACATCGATCACCGCGTCTTCCAACAATACGACCTCCACATTCACGTGCCGGCCGGTGCCGTTCCCAAAGACGGACCTTCGGCGGGCATCACCATGTTCACGTCGCTGGCCTCGATCTACACGCAGCGGAAAGTAAAAGCCAAGCTGGCCATGACGGGCGAGATCACGCTCCGCGGCAAAGTGCTGCCGGTGGGGGGCATCAAGGAAAAAATACTGGCGGCCAAACGCAGCGGCATAAAAGAATTGGTGCTGAGCTCCAAGAACCGGCGCGACATCGACGAGATCGAAAAACACTATCTGAAGGGATTGGTGTTCCACTACGTCGATTCCGTGGAGGAAGTGATGAAGATCGCGCTGCTCAAAGACCAGGTGGAAAAGCCCATGAAGTTTGTTTTTGCCGAGCAAAAGATTCACGCCTGAAATGCCTATTTTTGAAGGTGATAACCCCTCACTCATCGTAAAATCAAGGCATACCCGTGCGGAGAAAACTTTTGCTTTATTTCCTGATGGCCGTTCCCGCAACGGCCTTCGCGCAGAACGGTGTTCGACAATCCTTTGAATTTCTCAACATGCCCGGCCATGCCCGGTTGGGTGGTTTAGGTGGTGTGAATACATCCCTGGCCGATCGCGATGTCAATTTCTTTTTCAGCAACCCCGCCTTGAACAGCGACTCGCTGGCGGGAATGGCGTCGGCTTCCTACCAGTTTTATGTGGCCAGCATTGGACAGGCGTCGGCAGCCTATTCGCACCAATTCAAAAAATGGGGAACGCTGACGTTCGGTCTGCAACACCTCAGTTATGGCACCATCAAGGGCTATGACGCCACCGGGCAGCCTACGCAGGATTTTAAATCGGGCGAGACGGTGTTGGCCGTGAGCAAAAGTCACCAGGTGTCGCATTTCCGAATTGGTGTGAACCTGAAAATGGCGTTCTCCAACATTGCCGGCTATCGCGCCAGCGCGCTGATGGTCGATATCGGTGGATTGTTTGTGCACCCCACGCAGGATCTGCGCGTGGGCATGGTGGTGAAGAATCTTGGCGCCGTGTTGTCGCAATACACGGAAACCAGCCGCGCGAAACTTCCCTTCGATGTGCAGTTGGGTGTAACGTTCAAACCCGAGCACATGCCGTTGCGCTTTTCCATCACCGGCTACAACCTGGCCCGTACAAACGTTGACTACGCCGCTCCTCCCGATCCGGCACCCGGTGCATTTGATAAGGTCATGCGGCGTCTTACCTTTGGGGCCGAGGTGCTGTTGCACCGGAATGTGAATGTGCTCGTGGGATATAATTATCTCGTCCACCAGGAACTGAAGCTGGCCAATGCCGGCGGAGGCGCGGGGATAACGTTCGGCTTTTCCGCCCGCATAAAGTCGTTTGAATTTGTATTTAGCCGTGGCGGCTATGTGGTGGGCAATGCAGGGTACACGTTTACCCTTTCCAAAAATATCGATACACTGATGAAGCGAAGACAGCTATGATGGATCCGAAGTATTTAACACCGAAACAGATCGTAGAGGAACTTGATAAATATATCATCGGCCAATACGAAGCCAAACGGAACGTGGCCATCGCGCTGCGCAACCGCTGGCGCCGCATGAACGTGAAGAGCGACATCCAGGGGGAAATTGTTCCCAATAACATTCTCATGATCGGCGCCACCGGCGTGGGCAAAACCGAAATTGCGCGCCGCCTGGCCAAGATCGCCGATGCACCGTTTGTGAAAGTGGAGGCCTCGAAATTTACCGAAGTGGGCTACGTGGGCCGCGATGTCGAAAGCATGGTGCGCGACCTGGTGGAGCAATCCGTGAACCTGGTGAAAGCCAAAAAGAAAGAAGAAGTGAAAGAAAAGGCGGCCAGCGCCGTCGAAGAGATCATACTGGATGCACTGATCCCACCCATGCGTTCGACAACATCGAAGTCGGCCGGGTTTGCCACGGGCAATCACGAGGTGACCGACGGCGAGCCAACCAGCGATGTGGAGTTGAACGAGCGCACGCGCCAGCACTTTCGGGAGAAGATCAGGAACGGTGAGTTGGAAGAACGCAAGATCGACATCAACATCAAGGGTGCTTCCGGTCCCAACATCGGCATGGTGGGTGGCGGCATGGTAGACGAAGTGTCGATGATGAACTTGCAGGAGATGATCAACGGCATGATGCCCAAGAAAAGCAAGAAACGGAAAGTGACCGTGGCCGAAGCACGCCGCATCCTGCTGGAGGAAGAAGCCTCCAAGCTCATCGACATGGATGAAGTAAAAGAGGAAGCCATTCAGCGCGCAGAGGATGCGGGCATCATTTTCATCGACGAGATCGACAAGATCGCTTCCGGCAAAAAAGGTGGTGGCGGCGGACCCGATGTGAGCCGCGAAGGTGTGCAACGCGACTTGCTGCCCATCGTGGAAGGCAGCACCGTGAACACCAAACACGGCGTCATCAAAACCGACCACGTGCTGTTCATTGCCGCGGGAGCCTTTCACATTTCAAAACCATCGGACCTCATCCCCGAGTTGCAAGGACGTTTCCCCATCCGCGTGGAATTGAACAACCTGACCAAGGAAGACTTCGTCCGCATCCTGAAAGAACCCCGCAACGCGCTGACCAAACAATACCAGGCGCTCTTTGCCGCAGAGGACGTGGACATCACGTTCACCGACGACGCCATCGACGAGATTGCGAGCACCGCGTTTGCCATCAACACGGAAATGGAGAACATCGGCGCCCGAAGACTGCACACGGTAATGAGCAAATTGCTGAACGAATTCCTCTTCGACGTGCCGGACAAAATTTCCACCAATGCACACATCAGCGTCAACGCGGAAATGGTGCGCGCCA
>CBIHQM010000224.1:0-11055 GCA_966211885.1 uncultured Chryseolinea sp. | reverse complement strand
GAACCCCCGTCCGCCTAGGCGGATATGAATCCTGTGCTCTAACCAACTGAGCTACCGCGCCATTTTGTTTTCAATTCTATCGATTTAACACCTACCATGTTCTTAATCTCTGTCTGAACCCCCGTCCGCCTGGGCGGATATGAATCCTGTGCTCTAACCAACTGAGCTACCGCGCCATTTAATTATGAATCCTTGTGCTATAACTGCCTGAGCTACTGCGCCATGGTCTCTATTCCCAAAAATTTGGGAGCGCAAACTTACAAGTTGTATTCAATTTTCCCAACTAAGATGCGAAATTCTGTGCCTAGAGCTTCCGGTTTTGGTAGTCGGTGAAATCGGGGCGGGTTCGTTCGTAGTCGCTAAAAAGCAAGGGTGAGGCGAAGAGGAAGTCGGCGGTTGAGCGGTTGCAGGCGACGGGGATGTTCCAGACCACGGCGAGTCTGAGCAGGGCTTTAATGTCCTGATCGTGAGGCAATGGCTCGAGAGGATCCCAAAAAAAGATTAACATGTCGATGCGGCCTTCGGCGATGAGCGCGCCGATCTGTTGGTCGCCGCCGAGCGGCCCGCTTTGGAGCGAAGTGACCTCCAGTCCGACGTCTGATTTTAGCAATTTTCCTGTTGTGCCTGTGGCAAACACCTTGCACTTTTGCATGCTTGCTTTGTTCAATTGCGCCCACTCCACGAGTTCCCGCTTCCGGTTATCGTGCGCGATCAGGGCGACGGTTTTCGTACTCATATCTATTTTAAACTTCATTCTAAAAATACGGTATTGCAGGTTCTAAACCTTATTCTATTTTTGCCACCCTGTCATTAAAATTATGGACCAAGAAAATATCGCCCGTTGGGTAGAACAAATTGCCAAGGAGTTCTCCCTGCAAATCAAAACTGTGAAAGCCGTTGCCACGCTGCTGCAGGAAGGATCGACCATCCCATTCATTGCCCGCTACCGGAAGGAAATGACCGATAGTATGGATGAAGTGATGATCGCCAACATCCGCGACCGCCTGGAACAACTCGATGAACTCGACAAACGCCGCGAAGCGATCATCAGCTCGATCGAGAAACAAGGTAAACTCACCGTTGAGTTGATGCAGTCCATCGTAGCGGCCGAGACATTGGCCGAGCTCGAAGACATCTATTTGCCGTTCAAGCCAAAACGAAAAACGCGTGCCAGCGTGGCCAAGGAAAAAGGCCTGGAACCGCTGGCACAAAAAATACTGGAACAAGAAAAGTTCGACCCGGAAGAATTTGCCAAGTCGTTCATTGATAGCGAAAAGGGTGTCGCCAATTTACAAGAAGCTTTAGAAGGCGCCCGCGACATCATTGCCGAATGGGTCAGTGAAAATCCCGACACGCGCAAACGTGTACGCGAATTGTTCTGGAGCGAAGGCACACTCGATGCTAAAGTGCTGAAAGGCAAAGAAGGAGAAGGCCAGAAATACAAGGATTACTTTGAGTGGAAAGAACCCATCGCGCAAACACCATCGCACCGGCTACTGGCCATGCGGCGCGGCGAAAAAGAAGGGATCCTCGCCCTCGACATTTTTCCTCCCGAAGAAATGGCCATCGGCTCCATCGAACGCCAATTTGTAAAGAGCGAAAATGCCGCCGGCGAACAAATGAAGCTGGCCATTAAGGACAGCTATAAACGCCTGCTTCGCCCGTCGCTGGAAACGGAGATCCGTATGGAGTCGAAGATGAAAGCCGACGAGGAAGCCATCAAAGTTTTTGCCGACAACCTGAAAGAGCTGCTGCTGGCTGCCCCACTAGGTCAGAAGAACGTGCTGGCCCTCGACCCGGGTTTCCGCACGGGCTGCAAAGTCGTGTGCCTGGACCGGCAGGGAAAACTTTTGCATCACGATGTGATCTACCCGCATGAGCCTCAACGCGAAACGGCAAGAAGCGCAGCCCTCATCAAATCGCTCTGCGATAAATATGAGATCGAAGCCGTCTCCATCGGCAACGGTACGGCCGGACGGGAAACGGAAGCGTTTGTGAAAGCTATCGGCCTTAACAATAAGATTGTCATCGTGATGGTGAACGAAAGCGGCGCCTCGGTGTATTCGGCTTCGGATGTGGCCCGCGAAGAATTCCCCGACAAGGATGTAACCGTTCGCGGCGCGGTCTCTATCGGGCGGCGTCTAATGGACCCGTTGGCGGAATTGGTAAAGATCGATGCCAAATCGATCGGCGTAGGCCAATACCAGCACGACGTGGATCAGACCAAACTGAAACACGGTCTGGACGACACGGTGATGAGTTGCGTGAACTCGGTCGGCGTGGAAGTGAACACCGCCAGCAAGGAGCTCCTCTCCTACGTATCGGGTCTGAGCCCTGCGTTGGCTAAGAATATCGTGGAGTATCGCAACCAGAACGGGCCGTTCAAAGACCGCGAGTCGTTGATGAAAGTGGCTCGCCTGGGTGAAAAGGCCTATGAACAAGCCGCTGGTTTCTTGCGCATCCAGCAAGCCGAAAACCCCCTCGACGCCAGCTCGGTGCACCCCGAACGCTATGCCCTGGTGCAGCAAATGGCCACCGACCTGGGCTGTGGCGTGAAAGACCTCATGACCAGCGCTGCCCTGCGCAAACAACTGGACCTCCAGAAGTACGTGTCGGAGAAAGTGGGACTCCCCACCCTGAACGACATTATAAAAGAGCTTGAAAAGCCCGGACGCGACCCGCGGAAGGAATTTGAGGTATTCAGCTTTACCGACGGCGTCAACTCCATTGGCGATCTGAAACTGGGCATGCGCCTGCCGGGCATCGTCACGAACGTGACCGCCTTTGGTGCCTTTGTCGACGTGGGCGTTCACCAGGACGGCCTGGTTCACATCAGCCACCTGGCCGACAAGTTTGTGAAAGACCCCAAGGAAGTGGTCACGGTACAGCAAAAGGTGATGGTGACGGTAGTCGAAGTGGATGTGCCCCGCAAGCGTGTCGGGTTGTCTATGAAGAGCGATCCGTTTGGCCAACCTGAACCGACTCCCAAGGCCGCGTCGCCGAAAGGCAATGCCCCGAAAGGAAAGAAATCGGGTCCTGGCCCCGACCGCGGCGGCAACGGTGGATCCCGTCCAAAAGAAAAGGAGAAAGAGTTGAGCATGGAGGAAAAGCTGGCCATGCTGGTGAGCAAGTTCAAGAAGTAAGCTCAAAAATCCTTTTAACTTCGCATACTTTTAAGAAAACCCTAGCCTATGCTACCCAAACATAACCCGACCACCACCGAAGCCTGGCAAAAACTGGAGATCCAATTCATGACCCTGCAAGCGTCGCACATGCGCGAACTGTTTGCAGAAGACCCACACCGGTTCGAAACCCTTCACGCCCGCTTTGATGATATCCTGGTGGATTATTCGAAGAACCTCGTGATCGGCGAGACCCTGAAAGATCTGATCGCACTGGCCGATGAAGTGGAGTTGAAAGACGCCATCATCGCCATGTTTCGCGGCGAAAAGATCAATCAGACCGAAGGCCGCTCGGTTTTGCACACCGCCTTGCGCAACCGTTCCAATAGCCCGATCGTGGTAGATGGCGAAGATGTGATGCCGGAAGTGAACCGCGTGTTGAAGCAAATGAAGACGTTCTCTGGCAAGATCCTGGACGGTTCCTGGAAAGGCTATTCCGGGAAAGCCATCACGGACATTGTGAACATCGGTATCGGCGGATCGGATTTGGGCCCGTATATGGTGACGGAAGCGTTGCGTCCGTATTGGAAAAATATCACACCCCATTTCGTATCCAACGTAGACGGTACACACATCGCGGAAACGGTAAAAAAATTAAATCCCGAAACCACCCTTTTCATCATTGCCTCCAAAACATTTACCACCCAGGAAACCATGACCAATGCCGAATCGGCACGCGGTTGGTTCCTTGAGAAGACCGGGGGTAAAGGCGAGGTGGCCAAGCACTTTGTGGCGGTGTCCACCAATGAAAAAGAGGTGACCAAGTTTGGCATTGCACCCGAGAACATGTTCGTGTTCTGGGATTGGGTTGGGGGCCGCTATTCTTTGTGGTCGTCGATCGGGTTGTCTATTATCTGTACGATCGGGTTTGAGAACTTCGAGCAGCTTTTGGATGGCGCGCATGCCATGGACAATCACTTTAAAGACGAACCTTTCGACAAGAATATCCCAGTCATCCTGGCGCTGTTGGGCATCTGGCACAACAATTTCTTTGGGGCGGCATCGGAAGCCATCCTCCCCTACGATCAATACCTGCACCGGTTTGCCGCCTATTTTCAACAAGGCAACATGGAGAGCAACGGGAAGTCGACCGATCGCGACGGCAAGCCGGTGACCTATCAAACCGGTCCCATCATTTGGGGCGAGCCTGGCACGAACGGGCAGCATGCCTTCTACCAGCTCATCCACCAAGGCACGAAGGTCATTCCTTGTGACTTTATTGCCCCGGCCATCAGCCACAACCCGATTGGCGATCACCACGACAAGCTGTTGTCGAATTTCTTTGCGCAGACCGAGGCGCTTATGAAGGGAAAGACCCTCGAAGAAGTACAGACCGAATTGGCCGCCAATGGCATGAGTAAGGACGAAATCGCCCTGCACGCGCCGTTCCGCGTGTTTGAGGGTAATCGTCCAACCAATTCCATCCTGTTCCGGGAGCTTACGCCGCGGACGCTGGGAAGCCTGATTGCCATGTATGAGCACAAGATCTTTACCCAGGGTGTGATCTGGAATGTGTTCAGCTTCGATCAATGGGGCGTGGAACTGGGTAAGGTGTTGGCCAAGAAGATCCTCCCCGAACTCACGTCGAAAGAAGAAATCACTTCGCACGACTCTTCTACGAATGGCCTAATTAACGAATTCAAACGATTGAAGTCTGTTTGAGTAAATTCTTGATTGCAAACTAAACTATGTCCATTATTTTTGTTGGATTTTGAATCTGAATGGAGAATAAAATTTCGAAAATTGGAGTGTTCACATCAGGTGGCGATGCTCCTGGGATGAATGCAGCCATCCGTGCCGTCGTTAGGGCATGCACGTATTATGACAAGACCAGTCTCGGCATCATGCGAGGCTATGAGGGGATGATTGAGGGCGATGTGATCAAATTGGATGCCCGCTCGGTGGGCAATATTCTTCAACGCGGTGGCACGGTCCTGAAATCGGCCCGCAGCAAGGAATTCAGAACCCCGGAAGGCAGAAAGAAAGCATACGACAATATCAAAAAGCAAGGTATAGACGCGTTGATCGCCATTGGTGGTGACGGTACGTTTACGGGGCTTCACAAGTTCTATGAAGAATTCGGGGTGCCCTCGATCTGTATCCCGGGCACGATCGATAACGACCTTGCCGGCACCGACTATACCATTGGCTATGACACGGCCACCAACACGGCGGTAGAGGCCATCGACCGGATCCGCGATACGGCCCTCTCCCACAACCGATTGTTCTTTATCGAAGTGATGGGTCGTCACTCCGGCTACATCGCCATCAACAGCGGTATTGCCGGTGGTGCCGCGGCGGTGATCATCCCCGAAGAAGAAACTTCGTTTGACGAGCTTTGGGAACTTCTGGAAGAAGGTGGTAAAACGAATAAAAAATCAAATCTTGTTGTTGTAGCAGAGGGATCGAAAATCGGAGATGCCCACGCTTTGGCAAAATTGGTAAAAGAACGTTCGTCGTATTTTGATATAAAGGTCACTGTGCTGGGACACCTTCAGCGCGGAGGTGCACCTACTTACTTCGACCGCGTGCTGGCGTCTCACATGGGCGTGGGCGCCGTAGAAGGCCTGCTCCAAGGCAAGACCGATGTGATGGTCGGCGTACGCGACCGGAAGATCGTTTACAACAAATTTGACGATATCATGTCGAAGATCCATGAGATCGACGCTGAGTCGCTTCGCATTGCTAAAATTCTTTCTATATAATTCATCACGTTTAAAACCGGCATTATGAGAGAGCTAACCATCGGCATCGATATCGGGGGAACCAACACGAAGTATGGCATTGTGGACAGAGCAGGAAATGTGATTTCCCATGGCAGTATCTCCACTACGGGATACCAAGAATTCAAAGACTATTTCAAGGGACTTTCCGAAGCGCTCCGCAAAGAGATCGCCGCGATCCCTGGCGAGCATAAAGTGTTGGGGGTTGGCGTGGGTGCAGCGAATGGTAACTACTACAAGGGCACCATCGAACGCGCCACCAACTTGCCGTGGAAAGGTATTATCCCTCTCGCCGACATGTTCCGTGAAGAGTTCGATCTTCCCGCCATCATCACCAACGACGCCAACGCTGCGGCTGTGGGGGAAATGGTCTATGGTGCGGCCAAAGGTATGCGCGATTTTGTTGTGATCACCCTGGGCACTGGTTTGGGTAGCGGCTTTGTAGCCAACGGCCAACTGTTGAACGGAAAACACGGCATTGCCGGAGAGGTAGGCCACACATCGGTGAATCCTGCCGGTCGTTTCTGCAACTGCGGTAAACGCGGATGTCTGGAAACTTACGTATCGGCTACCGGTATTAAGCGCACCGTTTATAAACTTCTTGCCGATCACCTGGAGCCCAGCGAATTGCGCGGCATCAGCTTTGATAACCTGACCACGAAGATGATCACGGAAGCCGCTGTGCGCGGTGACGTGGTTGCCTTGGCGGCTTATGAATACACCGGCCGTATCCTCGGCATGAAACTGGCCGAGACCGTCGTTCATACCGATCCTGAAGCAATCTTCCTGTTTGGCGGTTTGTCCCTGGCCGGCGACCTCATCTTCAAGCCGACCATCAAACACATGGAGGCCAACCTGATGCCATTGTTCAGAGGAAAAGTGAAAGTGTTGCCTTCGGGTCTTCAAAATCAGGCCGCTCCTATCATCGGCGCGAGCAGCCTGGTGTGGAACTACCTGGACAATGCTCACAACACGCATCTGACGGAAGAGGCTATCGCCTAACAGGCGGTCACCAACATTTCAATATAAAGCCCACGCCTTTGTTGGTGTTCTTCCCCAACAAAGTTTCCGGCAACGCATAGCCTGTTCATCTTTCAAAAAAGACGAACAGGTTTTTTTATTGCTTAGCGGAAGCTGTGTCGCCCGTGGTTATTCCAGCTTTACACTGAGGTTCTCACCCAATTGATTGAATTGTTTGATCCACTCTGCCGAATGCCCGTCGTGTGCGCGGTTTCTGACAGAGATCTCGAAATAGAGGTTCTGGCTTTTATAGAGGTTGGGATTGATATTGAACTTGCGCAGCAACGGGAACAGGCGGTTAAGTTTCTCCACGCGCTTGTGGTTGTCGGCCTCGGCACTGATGCGCTTCACTTCTTTGAACACGCTCTCCCCTACCAGGCGCTCGAGTTTTCCGGTATCTTCTACGTTGAGTTTCCACAGCACCAGTTCGTTCATGATGCGTTCCACCTGGCGAATATTGATGCGTTCGGATTCGAAGCTTCGGATCAAGTCGGCGTTCAGGATGTATTCGAATGTGGTGCGATAGGCATTGGGGATCGGGGCATCGTTGTTGGCCAACGCCATCACGAGCGGGTAGTCGCGGTTGTAGATGCGTCGCAGCGAGTTCTCGAGGTCGCGCATGCTTTGGTAGGTGATCAGGTTGAACACCTTGCGTTTCTCGTCCTGGAACAGTTGCCAGATGGTGTATTTCTCCGGGCCGAAATAGGTTTGCATCAACCCGATGATGTCGCCTAGTCGCGCTTCTTCAAACGCGTCGACCATGCGGGCTTGCATGCTGGCAAACTTATCCTCTTCCATGTCGATGGAGATGTTGCCGATGATGTTGTGCTGGCCCATGTAAATTACGGCGAAAGCAAATTTCTTTTCCGACCGCGTCACATTCGAGCGCACTTTCGTGATGCCCAACACCAGTTTTTGTTCCCCTGCTTCCTTGCGGATGAAGACGTCATTTTGGGTGGTATAGTTGAATACCGGGAAAGATTCCGGATCCTCTTCAAAGATCGATGCCACAGCATAGTGCATGCCCACGCGCTGCAGGTTGGTCTTGGAGGGCAGCACATATTTGCGATAGACCTCGGCCCCGTGCTCCAGTGCGGTGAGGTTGCTCGGCGCAAGTTGCATGCGGTTGAGAAACTCGATCTCCAGGTTCACCTCTACGATCTGGCTCACCAACTGCATGGCGCGGCAGGCGTATTGCATGATCTGCGTGGTCTCGATGCCCGAGATCTCGTCGAAGAACCAGCCACAGCTGGTGTACATGAGCATGGCGTTGCGTTGCACTTCCATCATGCGGAACACGCGGTTGTGTTCTACCTCGCGGATGGCATGTTCTTTTAAGAATTTCTCGATCGTTTCGTCGGTCCGGTTTAGGATGACGTCAACGTAGTCTTCGCGGGCTTTCCAGGGATCTTTCAGGATTTTGGAAGCTTCGTCTTCATATACTTTGGCGAGCTCGTCGCGGAGCCAATCCAATGTCTCGCGGAGGGGCTTGCGCCAGCGTTGGTGCCAGTCGGGTGTTCCCGAGTTGCATCCGCAGTTGTTGCGCCAGCGTTCGATGCCGTGTACGCAACTCCAGGAGCTGTTCTCGTGTATTTCGGCCTCGTAGGTAGGCGGAAATTTGGCGAGGAACTCGGCGTAGTTGGTGAGGTTGGAATGCTTGTGACGTTCGATGTAGTCCAGGCAGTATGCCAGGGCCATGTCGCCGTGTTTGTGGTGGTGGCCATAGGTCTCGCCGTCGGTGGCGATGTGTACCAGCTGGGGTTCGGTGGCCTCTTTGTCGAAGCCGTCCAGCAGGCGGTGTGCGAATTTTTTGCCGTCGTTGAGCAGTCCGTTGAAGGCCACGCCTTGGGCGATGTCGCCGTCGTAGAAATACAAGACGATGCTTTTGCCGGAGGGCAGGTTGCATTTGTAGGGCCTGCGCGTGTCGAGCGTGCTCGTGTCAACGGGGCTCCATTCCGTGTCTTTTATTTTGCGAATGGCTTTGGCCTGGCGTGGTGCGAGCACGGTGAATTTGATATCGTGTTTTGCCAGCAATTCCAGCGACTCGATGTCGACGGCGGTTTCGGCGAGCCACATGCCTTCGGGTTTGCGTTTGAAGCGGTATTCAAAATCGCGGATGCCCCAGATGATCTGTGTTTCCTTGTCGCGCGTGTTGGCCAGCGGAAGGATCATGTGATTGTAGACCTGTGCCATGGCGGAACCGTGGCCACCGAAGTGTTTGGCGCTTTCGCGATCGGCGTCGATGATGGCCGCATACGTTTCCGGATCGCTGATCTCCATCCACGACAACAGCGTGGGGCCATAGTTGAAACTGATGCGCGAGTAATTGTTGATGATGTTTTTGATGACGGCCTTCTCGTTGAGAATGCGCGAGGCGGTGTTGGGCGCATAGCATTCGGCCGTGATCCGTTCGTTCCAGTCGTGATACGGGTGAGCGGAGTCTTGTACTTCAATCACCTCAAGCCAGGCATTTTCGCGGGGTGGCTGATAGAAATGCCCGTGAATGCATATATACTTTTCCAAACAAATTCAAATTAGGTGTGACTCGTGCCGTCAGGTTCCCATGTCACTCAGGTCAAATTCGCTGATCTCCTTTTCCAAGCGTAAGACAGAAATCCCCAGCGGGGGTAAAGTTAATGAAATCGAGTAATCCCTACCATGATATTTTACAGGTGAGGTGAGCAGCAGCCCTTCGTTCAAAACACCACTGCCGGCATACTGGTGGGCATCGGAGTTGAAAATTTCTTTCCAACTGCCCCTAAAAGGTACACCGATGCGATAGTGACGTCTCGTCTCGGGCGTGAAATTACAAACGACAATCAGCAGGTTTTCCTTGCCGTCGCCCTGGCGCTGGAAGGCGATCACGCTGTTTTCGCGGTCATCGTAATCGATCCAGGAAAATCCTTTTTGTTCGAATTGATATTGATATAAGGCCGGTTCTGTCTTATAAAATCGATTGAGGTCGCGGACCAGTCTCTGAACGCCTTTGTGTACGTCGTAGTCCAGCAGGTGCCAGTCGAGACTTTTTTCGTGGTTCCATTCGGCCGATTGTCCGAATTCTCCTCCCATAAACAATAATTTGGAACCGGGGTGCATGAACATGTACGTGAACATGAGCCGGAGGTTGGCAAACTTACGCCACTCATCGCCGGGCATTCTTCCCAGCAATGAGCCCTTTCCATGCACCACTTCGTCGTGCGACAACGGCAACATAAAGTTTTCCGTGAACGCATACATGATGCTGAACGTGATCTCGTTCTGATGATATTTTCGATGGATGGAGTCCTGTTTGAAATACTGGAGCGTGTCGTGCATCCAGCCCATCATCCACTTCTGTCCGAAGCCCAAACCGCCGAGATAGGTTGGTCGCGATACGCCGGTCCACGATGTGGATTCTTCCGCAATCGTGATCGCATCCGGGAACGTGCCATACACGACTTCATTCATTTCCTTCAGGAACGTGATAGCTTCAATATTCTCGTTGCCGCCGTAGACGTTAGGGATCCACTCTCCTGCTTTCCGCGAGTAGTCCAAATACAACATCGATGCAACGGCGTCTACACGCAGGCCGTCGATGTGGAATTTATCAAGCCAATACACGGCGTTGCTGATGAGGAATGAACGCACTTCATTGCGGCCGTAGTTGAAAATGTAGCTTTTCCAATCGGGGTGAAATCCTTTGCGTGGATCGGCGTGCTCATAGAGGAACGTGCCATCGAATTTGAAAAGGCCGTGGGCGTCGCCGGGAAAATGTGAGGGCACCCAGTCGAGGATCACGCCAATGCCTGCGCGATGAAAACTATCGATGAGGTACATGAAATCTTCGGGGCTGCCGTAGCGGCTGGTGGGAGCAAAATATCCGGTGAGCTGATAGCCCCACGATCCATAGAAGGGGTGCTCCATCAAGGGCAGGAATTCCACGTGGGTGAAGTTCATATCCTTCACATAGTCGACCAACACATGGGCCATTTCCGGGTATGTTAAGGAAGGCGTGCCTTCTTCAAGCTTGCGGCGCCATGAGCCATAGTGGACTTCATACACCGAATATGCTTTTGGTTTGCCTGCCTGGCTTTTGCGTTCGTTCATCCAAGCTTCATCCTTCCACTCAAACTTTGGGGTCCACACGATGC
>CBIHQM010000223.1:0-11056 GCA_966211885.1 uncultured Chryseolinea sp. | reverse complement strand
GCCCCGTGAAGAAGAGTTTGTCATGAAAATAAAAGGCGCCTCCTATGCCGACATCGCGGCAAAAGGTGGAGGCATTCTCAACTCCGCGCACAAGCTGCAACAGCTGTCGGAAGATGAGTTGTTTGAACGCACGCGTAAACGTGCCGACGAGATCATCGCCACCGGAACCGGCGCCGTGGAAATCAAAAGCGGGTATGGTCTCACCGTAAAAGATGAACTGAAAATGCTGCGTGTGGCCCGTCGCATCGGGAGAGAAACACCGCTCACGGTAAAGACCACGTTCCTCGGCGCGCATGCCATCCCCAAAGCATACACGCACGAAGACTACGTGTCGCTGGTGATCCGCGAAATGATCCCCGCAGTAGCCGAAGAGAAACTGGCCGACTACATCGACGTGTTCTGCGAACAAGGTTTCTTTACGATGGACGAAACGGAGATGATCGTGGAGGCCGGCAAACGCTTTGGCATGCGCCCCCGCATTCACGCCAACCAATTGCACCGCTCCGGCGGTGTGCAAGTGGGTGTGAAAACCCGGGCCATCAGTGTTGACCACTTGGAGAATATCGGCGATGAAGAGATCAGCCTGTTGCAAAACAGCGGGGTGATGCCTACGGCTTTGCCCGGCGCGGCATTCTTTCTGAACCTGCCGTTCCCGCCGGCGCGGGCGATGTTGCAAGCAGGACTGCCGTTGGCCATCGCCAGTGACTACAATCCCGGCAGCGCGCCCAGCGGCAACATGCCGCTGATGATCGCGTTGGCTTGCATTCGCATGAAACTCACACCGGAGGAAGCGATCAACGCCGCCACGATCAATACGGCAGCGGCCCTGGAATTGCAGCAGACACACGGCTCCATCACACGAGGCAAAGTGGCCAATGTGTTCATCTCTAAACCCGTCCCTTCCGTCGCGCATTTGCCCTATGCTTTTGGAAGCCCTTTTGTGGAGCAGGTGATCCTTCAGGGAAAAATAATGAGCGCGATCTGATGCCGTTTTTCATGCAAGGATATGCGTGATGCGAGTGTTGTTTGTTAAGTACACCAACAACGGCGGGGCGCCCATGGTGGTTTTCTTGACCAAAATGCATCCGGCACATCACACAAAAGGCTACCCCGTTTCCGACTTCATGGGAATTTCGAACGTATAAAAATATTTTCGCCAGAGATAAAGTCCCCCGGCGATGTTGACGAAGGCCAGTACGAAAAAAGGGATTTTGAAAAGGATCAGAACAACCAGCAGAATACACGTAAAGAAAACAATGGAGTGTAGCTGATCAGGCCCGTAACTGTGCTTGAAAAGCCAGCCATAAAGAAAGAGTGTAATGCTCCACCCGAACAGCAACGCCCCCGCCAGTTCGACCCAGGAAACCGCGGTATTGAAATGGCTGATGAGCACCCCCGCTTCCGGCAGGGTTAGGATGGCCAGGGTGATCATAAAATAGAGAAAGCGCCGGGCAAAGGGGATGGGCAGGTTTCGGTTGATGTCGAAGTGATGGTTGTCGAACCGGTGCATTTCCCAAATGATATTCACGTTGGCCGCGAAAGCAAAGACAACCCCCATGCCCAGCAGCCTCGCATCGTAGGTATCGGATTTGTATACTTGGGCAACACCAAAAAGCAAAAATCCGCCCGCGAGTTTTGTGCCGATGGCCATCCAGGGAGCGCGGCGCACGATCCATTCCGGAAAGAACAGGGGATAAGGCTTGGTGAAGCGCGCGTGGATCCATCGCGCCAGCGCAGAGAGTTTTTGTTCGCGATGTCCTTTCAACAAAGCCACAAACAAATCGGCTACCGACAGACACAAAAGCACAACACAAGCCAGGGGGATGAGGAGCACCGTAAAATACAAACTGTGTTTTGCAGCCGTCGCCACCAGGAACACGGCATATAAAAAGACAGGAACCAGTTGCACGGCCAAGGCCCTTGTCAACGCCACCACCTGCAGCTTTGCGGGCAGGGTGGAAACATAATAGAGAAACTCGTTTTCACCGCGTTTCAACATCGCGCGATTGAAACGCGTCACTTTAAAACTATAGACCGTCCACACACTGATGGGGATGAGCATCAGCAAGGGCGAACTCACCAAAAGCTCTGCCAGGATGATGTGGTCGATGGAGCGCATGAACCCGCCGGCCAGCCCCACCACGACCAGGAAGAACGTGGCGTTGGCGAGATAGAATTCTCTCACCAGGACTTTATTCAATATGGTCGCGACGGCTTTCACGCGGGGTGGATGGTTTTGTCGCGTATGGTGAAGATCCCTTTGAGCAACAGTTGTGCGTCTTCTAACAATTGATGCGACGACAGCAGAAATATGACATCTTGTTTCTCGTTGTATTGTTGAATGAGCGTAAACAAGATCCGCCGTGCCGCTTCATCCAGTGTGATGAGCGGCTCATCGAGGATGATCACTTTCGGTGCGCCCAGGAAGGCCAACGTGAGCGATACCTTCTTCAGCATCCCGCTGGAACAGGCGCCACAGGGTTTGTCAAAAAACTGGTCGATGCCAAACCGGGCCGACAACTGGTCCTGCTGTTCGCGGCTGGCGCCTTTTGCCTGGCCGATGAAACGCACCAATTCTTTTGGGGTGAGAAAGTCGGGATACAACGGTTCGGCTTCGCTGTAGTTCACCAGGCGGCGGTAGGCGAGGGGCGTATCTTTTAGCGAGATGTTGCCGTTGAAAGTCACTTGACCCTCGCAGGGGAGCAGACCGGTGAGCGAGCGGAACAGGGTCGTTTTTACCGAACCGTTTTCGCCCTTGATACAATAGATGCCGGGTTCCAGTTGCCGGCTTGGGATGGTCAGCGCGAGCGCATCGCCGTAGTGCTTCGAGAAATTCTGAAGGGTCAGCATAGAGAATGGAAACGTGAAGCCTCCCTGAAACGATAAGACCGAGGGTGGCGATGGGGTGACGAGCGGCCGGTGATGGGGTGAATATTCAAATCGTCTTAAATCGGTATTAAACTTACAATATATTTGATTACCGGGGCCACTCTTCTATTTTTGGTCCGAGCCATTTCCCTTAACCGTATGCAGCTTTCTGAAAAGATCAAAAATTCCATTCGCGACATCCAGGATTATCCCAAGCCGGGCGTGCTGTTCAGGGACATTACGCCGCTGCTGGCCAACCCGGTGTTGGTGAGGGAGATGGTGCAGCAACTCATCAAGGATTACTCGGGTCAAAAGATCGACGCCATTGCTTCCACGGAAGCGCGGGGTTTTATTTTCGGATCGGTTCTCGCCTATGAGTTGGGTTGCCCGTTTGTACCGGTCCGCAAAAGCGGTAAGCTTCCCTACAAAACCCGGTCGCAAAGCTACGCGCTGGAATATGGCACGGCCAGCATCGAAATGCACACCGACGCCATACAGCCCGGCTGGCGTGTGCTGGTACACGACGACCTGTTGGCCACGGGCGGCACCGCCGGCGCTACGGCCGATCTCGTACAGGCCCTGGGCGGCGTGGTGGTGGGGTTCTCTTTTATTATTAACCTAAGCTTTTTGCCGGGGGAAAAAAATCTGAAGGAACGTTTTGGGCTGGCGCCGCATTATTTGGCCAGCTATTAACCATACGGTAATCATTCCTGTTAAAGCATAGTATGTCCGAAGTTGCTCACATCCCCGTGTTTCCCTTGTCCATCTTACCCTTGCCGGGGGAATTGGTGCCACTTCATATTTTCGAGCCCCGGTACCGGCAGCTTTTACACGACGCGGAGGTGAATGACGTCTCCTTCGGTATCTATTTCAGCCACGAAACCAACGAACAAAAAATCGGGTCGCTCATGAAGCTGGAAAGCATCATCAAGCGATATCCGGGTGGAGAAACGGACATCATTGTGCGGTGCGAGGATATTTTTAGCCTCGACATGCTCCTGCGCACCTATAAAACCAAGCTGTATCCCGGTGGCCATGTCCGGTTTTGGAACGTGGAGGTAAACGCCTTCCCCGATCACGAGCTCTACGACCTTTTTCTGCACTATTTAAAGCTGCGCAACATCACCCAGCACTTTAATGTTTTCAATCTTTTCCAGGTAGCCAACGAATTGAACCTGGATTTGGGTGACCGCTATAAATTCCTGACCACTCCCGAAGACCGCCGGGAGGCTTTTTTGTTGAACCGGATGAAATTCCAGGTCCACATCCTGGAACAAGAAGAGCGGAGCAAGGATAATTTTCACCTGAATTAAATATACCTGCTTCTGTGAAACCCTATTCACATAAAATCGTTGTGTGAAGATTTATTGATTTTTTTGTATCCACTTTCATTTCTTCCCGTTTCATGCGCCCCTGAAGAAAACGCTTGCACTAGCCATGCCGTTGGTGTCACATTTTTGTTTCATGAATTGCATGTTAACAAAAATTAACGTTTGCGCTGCAACATTCAATCGGTAGCAGACGTCTTAGGTACATATACAAAACAACATCCTTATGAAAAAGACAGTATCTCTTTTAGCTGTGCTGATGGTGATGAGCACGTTGACCTTTGCGCGAAGACTCGATACGCCCGCTGCAGCTGCAGCTTCCGGCATGGCGGTAATGAAGACCGGTTCTATCTTTAAGGTCTTTTATAAAGGACCCAAAGAAAATACAGTCAAGGTGACGATCCTCAACAGCGACAAAGAAATCGTATATAAAGAGATCGTAAAAAATACAGCCGGTTTTGCCCGCCCCTACAATTTTGTGAACCTCCCCGAAGGCGACTATTCCATCGAGGTGAACGATGAAACCGGCACACGCATTGAAAGAGTGAGCTACCACACCGGTTCAGTACAGAAGCTGGCGCATTTATCACGCCTCAATGGCGATACGGAGCGCTTTATCCTCACCGTGTCTAATAAAGACTCCGAAAACCTGCAGATCAAGATCTACACGGAAGACCAAACCCTGATTTATTCGGGCAACGAAAAGATCAAAGGCGATTTTGCCAAGATCTATAACCTGGAAAAGATCACCGGCAAAGTTTCATTCGAGATCAGCGATGACAAAGGTGTAACGAAGACACTACGCTACTAATAAGGATAACAATATTTCGTGATGCGCCTTTTGCGCAGAAGAAACACAAAAAAGCAGCCCACACGTTGGGCTGCTTTTTTGTTTGTTGGAGGTTCGGTTTGGGCCGGTTTAGGGTGGAATTGGCCCCTACTGCAAACGTTGGCTTAATTTTTTTTTTACTGATTGCGTTTGCGGGCACTTTCGGCGGGAGGTTTTCTCCGATTCCCCCACAATTTTTTCCGCAAACGTTGTTTCAAGTATTAAAACAGGTTTCCTTACAACTTCCGGCTTTGTTGCGCAACGTCCCGTTACATTTGTATCACAAAACAAAAACAAACAAACACGAATTATGAAAACAAAGTCTCTTTACCTCGCAGCACTTATCGTTATCAGTGCAGCTGTAGCCGCGGTCGGAAAAGATGAACCCCGTACTGCTGGTGTCGCCATCGTACCTGTCAAAGGATCTGAAGTATTCAAGTTGATCTATAAATCAGAATCGGCAAGCAAAGTAAAACTCAACATCTACAATGCTGCTTCGAAAATGATCTTCACCGAAACCCTGAGCAACGCAGAAGGCTTTATCCGCCCCCTGAATTTCTCTGGCCTGCCTTTCGGCGAATATACAGTAGAAGTAATCGACGCTGCTGGCAAGAAAACTGAGAAGATCAACTTCCAACCTGCAAAAGTAGCTAGCGCGATCCACGTATCGAAGCTTGCCAACGAAGAAGGTAAATTCCTCCTGGCCGTTTCGAAGTCTGCTGGTTCTGAAGTAAGCGTAAAAATCTATGACGAAGCCAACAACCTGGTGCACAGCGAAAGCAGAACGGTAACGGGTGACTTCGCTCAACTGTACACGATCAAAGCTTCTGGTTCTTATACGTTCGAAGTATCGGACAACGCCGGTAACACTAAAACCGTACGTTTCTAAGACCTCAGGTTCTCGAGAAACAAAAAGCCTTCGCGTGCGCGCGACGGCTTTTTGTCTTTTATAGGGTTTCCGAAATAAAGAATAGATCTGAAATGATCTACCTTTGTCTCGTTCCCTGTTGAGATCACAAAAGAAAACGTCCATGAAGCCGGATCTGAGTTCAAGAGAGCAAGTAGAGAAGCTGATCAGCGCTTTTTACGCACGGGTTTCGGAGGATGCCTTGCTGGCGCCTGTGTTTAGCCACGTCGACTGGCCACACCATTTGCCCATCATGGTCAACTTCTGGTCGTCGATGTTACTGGGCGACCAATCGTATCGGGGCAACCCCTTTCCAAAACACATTCACCTGCCCATCGGCCGGGAGCATTTTGATCAATGGCTCCATCTTTTTTACACCACTATGGACGAGCACTTTTCTGGCCCGACGGCCGATGAAGCCAAAAGCCGTGCCGCCAGCATTGCCACCCTTTTCCAACACCGGTTGGGGCTTACGGCCTGATCAATACCGGTTTCGTTATTTCAAGGGCCTGCCGTATCTTTAAACGTTCTCAAAAAAACGAAACGATGCGCCCGACACTCTCACTCACTTTCCTGTTGCTCACCCTCGCCACGGGGCTTGTGGCCCAGGATGTTTACGGCCTTTATCAAGCCGAAGACTTCACCCAGGAAAACCTCTTCACCAACAACATCGAAGGCCCCGCATTCGACGCCCAGGGGAACCTTTATGTGGTGAACTATCAAAAGGATGGCACCATCGGATTGGTGAAGCCCAACGGCGCGGTGACGCTCTTTCTGACCCTGCCGGAAGGCAGTGTGGCCAACAGCATCCAGTTCACCAGCAAAGGCAAGATGTTGCTGGCCGACTTCAAGGGCCACAACGTGCTGCAGGTGAACATGAAGACGAAGAAGATCGGCGTCTATGTTCACAACGATAAATTCAATCAACCCAACGACTTTTGCATCAATTCGCGCGACCAGCTTTTTGTGTCGGACCCCAATTGGAAAGAAAGCACGGGCCAGTTGTGGCGCATCGATCGTGGTGGGAAGGCTGTGTTGCTCACCGACCAGATGGGCACCACCAACGGCATCGAGCTGAGTCCCGATGAACGCACCCTCTACGTGAACGAAAGCGTGCAACGCAAGATCTGGAAGTTCGATGTGGATGGAAAAGGAAACATCTCCAACAAAAAACTCTTCGCTGAATTTCCGGACTTCGGTTTCGATGGCATGAAATGCGACGAAAAAGGCAACCTGTATGTGACACGCTATGGCAAAGGCGCTGTGGCCGTGTTGTCGCCCGCAGGTGATTTGATCCGTGAGATAAACTTGAAAGGGAAGAATTGCAGCAACCTCGTGTTTGGCGGCCTCAACGGCAAACTCATATTCGTGACGTTGCAAGACCGCAAAGGCATGGAGCGTTTCCGGAACGACGTTGCCGGCAAGCTCAAGGGACTATAGTTTTTATTGAACCTGCTCCACCAACTCCAGCCGTTTCACCACGCTCGCCGGCGCCAGGATCGTGCCGGGCGATAACACGGCATTGGCCCCAATCTTCACGTTGTCGCCGACCAGCGCTCCAAATTTGGTGACGCCCGTGGCCAGTTTCTGACCGTCAACTATCACGTGAATGGCCTTGTCTGCCCGTTCGTTAAAGTGATTGCAGATGATGCTTCCAGCCTCCATGTTCACGCCCGAGCCCAGCAGGGAATCGCCCACGAAATTGAAATGGGCCAGTGCGCTGCCCGGCAAAATGTAGCTCGATTTGATCTCGCATCCCGGCCCCACCGAAACCTTCTCTCCCAGGAAAACGCCACCACGCAAATAGGCGTGCGCCCCGATAAAGCAACCGACGCTGATGATCGCGGGCCCCTTTAATACCACGTGCTCTTCTATCCGCGCGTTTTTGTGAATGGCCACGTGTCCCTTTACCACATAATCGGAGGGAAGGCTTTTCATGCGTTCCGTCAACAAGGATTGAATGTTGGCGCAAAATGTCCAGGGATCGACGTTTATGTGGCTGGGAAAAAGGGCGGCAAAATTCTGGAGATAGCGTGATAAGGAGATCATAGAGAGGATTTATTGTTCGTAAAATTCGAGGGGCAGGTTATCGGGATCGGCAAAAAATGTGAATCGCTTGCCCGTGTACTCATCGATTCGAACCGGCTCAAACGCAATATTTTTTTTCTTTAGCCATGCCGTTGCGTCGTCGAGGTTACTCACTTCAAAAGCAAGGTGACGCAGGCCGCAGGCTTCCGGTCGCGACACACGGGCCGGGGGATCGGGAAACGAGAACAGCTCGATGCAATAGCGGTCGCCCAGGGCAAGGTCCAGCTTGTAGGACTGGCGTTCGGCGCGATAATGCTCGGCCATGACGCGGAAGCCCAGCACATCAGTGTAAAACTTTTTGGATGCCTCATAGTTAGAACAGATGATGGCCACGTGGTGAACAGCGCGAAGGGTAAGCATGTTCGAAATTATGTATTTTCGTTGAAAACCTATTCATGGATATACTCTGGATGATCTTGGGCGCGCTGTTGATGCTGGTCGGCCTCGCCGGTTGTGTTTTGCCGTTCCTGCCTGGCCCGCCACTGTGTTTTGTCGGATTGCTGGTGCAGCAACTGAATTCGGATCCGCCCTTTTCGGCAAGCTTTCTATGGACTTGGGCGGGCATTACGGCCGTTGTGACCGTGCTGGACTACTTTATCCCGGTCTATGGAGCAAAGACTTTTGGGGGCAGCAAATGGGGCATGTGGGGCTGCACGATCGGTTTGATCGCCGGCCTTTGGTTTGGGCCGTTTGGCATTATTATAGGGCCTTTCGTGGGCGCATTTATCGGGGAGATGATGGCGAGCAACAACGCACACCGCGCCTTCAAGTCGGCATTGGGCTCCTTTGCGGGATTTTTGTTTGGGACGTTGTTGAAGCTTATCGTGTGTTTTGTGATGGCGTGGTATTTTGGGGCGTTTGTCTATCACTACATCGTCCAATAAAAAATCCCGGTAGGAGATCCACCGGGATAGAATTTATGTAAAAATATTTCAGTGCAGGGAACGGACGCCTATTGAATGACGATCGTCACTTTGTTGATCCGATTCGCATCCAGCTTCCCCGTTTGTTCGCCGCCGCCTACGTTGTCTTTATCGTCTTTGCGAACGATCACGTAATAGGAGATCGCTTTCAATTCCTTCATTTTCAAGACGCCCTTTGCATCGGTAACGCCTTGGGCGGCCACATTTTTCTCGGCGGCGTAATCGTCTTCGTTTTCATAAAGCTGTACGGAGGCGCCTTCTACGGTGTTGCCCAGTTCGTCGCGCACGGTGACCGACAGTTGGGTTTTAATGATCTGGAAGCCTGCGGAAATCACCAGGAGCCCTAGTGCGAAAAAGAGTACGGAAAAGATTTTGAGGGATGCTTTCATAAGATCAGACGTTTTGAGGCTTTACAATAAAAAAATCCGGAGCCCTGTAATAACAAGGCTCCGGTAGTAAAGTTAGCGAAGCAGCACCACTCCACCGCGTTTTTCCTGGACACCTTTTTCAGGGCGGTAAGAGCTCTGATAGCGCACCAGGTAGGTATAGGTACCCGGCGGGGCCTGCTGTCCGGTGTTGTTGTTGTAGCCACCGTTCCACTTGAAGTCGCGCTTATCGGACTGGTAGATCATCTCGCCCCAGCGGTTGAAGATGAAGACCTGGAAGTTCTGGTCGTCGATAAAGAAGGTGAACAACATGAAGGATTGGTTCACGTAGTCGCCGGCTTGTCCTTGCACCACGCTGGTGGGTCGGAAAGCGTTGGGGCCGACAATGACCGGATCGCATTGTTCCTTCACCAGGGTCTTGTCGCTGCTGGAGCAGCCAAAGCCATTCACGAGGTTCACTGAATATAATCCAATCTCATCGGCAGTCAGCGTAGGCGTTGTGATGCTCAAGGTCACACCGTCTTTAAACCAGTCATACGATGTGAACTCACCTGGATCCAGCACCGTGGCGCGGGTGTTGGGGTCGGGGTTCGCGGGATCAGCACAGATCAGGGCCTCGTCCTTCAGGAAGCCGGATGTCGTGGGGTTAACGGTCACGTCCATGTCGGCCGTAGCCACACAGGTGGCCGCCGTGGCGGTGACGGTATAGTTGCCGCCGCGCGTGTCTTGCAAGGTGGCGTTGCTCTGGTTTGCAATCGTCGTGCCATCAAAGGCCCAGGACACTGCGGCCGTGCGACTCGGCACGGCGGTCAATGTGAAAGGCGTTCCCTCGCACGCTGGCGTACCGGTTAGCGTCACGGTCAACGTGCCGTCTACCTGCACGACGTTGGAAAATGTGCTGGTACAGCCTGTTACCGGGCTATAGATGGTCACGGCGTAAGGCATGTTATCATTCGCCAGGCCAACCATGACCTGCGGCCCCGCCAGATTGGGATCGGGTGTTGCGGCACCATTCACAAACCAACGGTAGAGGTACGATCCGTTCGGTGTGGCGTTCAGTGTCACCTGGTTTGCACAAGGATCGGTTTGCGTGTAGTTGGCCAAAAGGGGCTGGTCAACGACTACACTCATCGCCGTATCCAATTCGCAGAAACCTGCCAGGTTTATCTTGATGTTATACGTTTGACTTCCCGCCGGAGGGTTTGCAACGATCTGCCCCCCTGTTGCAGGTCCCACGATGTTCGGTCCTGTCCAGGCATAGTTTGACCCTGCCGGGCTGCTGGCGTTCAGGGTTATATTCGGGTTGGCCGGCGTGGTACACACGTTGGATGACAATGTCGTCGGTACCGTGGGTCCTTTTCGAATGATCGCATCACCACTGGCAGTACAACCACCAGCTTTGACCTCTACCGTATATGGAGTGTCCTGATAACTGCTGGCGGGCAAACCCGCAGGCAAAGTCTGAAAAATATTCGGGTTAGTTGCGGACACATTGGGTTCTACGACGGCGAGTGTTGTCTTATTGATAACTGAATATTGCATGGGTAGCGTGGGTGCCGGGGAGGGCGGTACCGGTGTAACGGTCACATTGAGCCGTATAGGATCACAAGTCCCAAGTTGAGTTGCCGATATGGTGAATGCCTTATCATTTACGCTGGCCGTTGTCGACGCGGCGCAACCCGTTACCTGGTCGGCCACGGTGATGCCATACGTTCCTGCAGCAAGGC
>CBIHQM010000222.1:0-11063 GCA_966211885.1 uncultured Chryseolinea sp. | reverse complement strand
CGAAAGTCCTGGACCTCCGGGGGATTCTTATTGTCTATAGTTGGCTTTAATCTTGAGTCAAAGGTAAGGTAGGGTTATGCTGCATGCATACTGCAATCGGCGACTGGGGAAATAGACAGACGAATGGGGATATTTCCAGATAACCCGCCTATTCTGCGCTACGGCGGGCGAGGGGTAAAAATAACAATCCCCCGAAATCCTGGACTCCGGGGGATTGTTATTGTCTATAGTTGGCTTTAATCTTAATACAAAGGTAATACGTGGCGGCGAAATTGCCATCCCAGAAATCGGTCATTGGAGAATATGGGGGTCGAAAGGCTGATTCTGAGGATAAAGCGGCGGTCTATAAATTGAAAATCCCCCAAAGTACTCGACTAAGGGGGATTGTCATGTCTATAGTTGGCTTTAATCTGGCAGCAAGATACAAATTATGATTGTCAAAACAACCGTTTGCATCATAAATTTGTAATAAAATGTTAATTTTTCTTTGAAAATCCGTTAACGCTATCGTTTGAAACGGAATCCTTCGCCGAATACTTTTCTTTGAGACGCTCTTTCAATTGCGACTTGGATCCAGGGAAAGTCGTTTTCCGGCTTATGTCATAGCTGGCATAGGCCAACAGGATCGCAAACACGACGGCCAGAAGCACAAAGATCTTTTTACCACGCGACATCGCCTCAAATATACTCTAATACCTTATCGGCCAGCATCACGTTGTCCGACAAAAGTTCGTAGAACTGGTCCTTGTTAAATTTCAGGATCACCACGTCCGTTTTGGCAATGATGATGTTCGTGTTTACGAAGTTAGGCAAACCCAGCATTTCGCCAATGAACTGGCCTGCTTCAAACTCGGATACCTTCTCGCCACGCTGATAGAAGTCGACAGCCCCGGAGATCATCACGTAGAAATTATTGTTGTGCTTTTCATCCAAGGGCATGGAGTCCTGTGGACGCATGCGCACTTCCTCGCTGATGTCGGCCAGGTACGACAGGGTGATGCCGGGCACGTTCTCGAAGAAGTTATTTTTCTGGAAAAATAACACCAGTTCGAACCGCGTCTTTTTCTTGGATTGGATGATGAGCGCATCCAGTTCTTTTTGCATGCCCTCCCCCAGACGTTTTGTGTTTTTCAGATATTACTCTGGATTGAGTTTGTAGAGCGCCCACGCCGACACTTCGCGGATGAGGGTGTCGGGATTGAAAAGTTGGGCGATGAGGTCGAGCTTAAAGTCTGCAATACCCAGGATGCCGATCTGGAACAACACACAAGCTTTTGTCCAGCGATTGGATTGAGCGAAGTCGCGGTTGATCAAGAACTTCAGCACCAGTTTGGAATCGAGCCGTACGCGGGGGTAATAATCTTCGAGGCGTTTGGTGCGCTCGGCGTCGGTGAGGTCGTCGAGGATGGGGATCACGCGCTGTTTCAATTGTTCGGACAAGAATACGTCGAGCAATTCGATGGCGTAGGTGATACCTTCGGCCGTGCCGCTGTCGATGTTTTCTTTCACCAGCTGGATGGAGCGGGTGTCATACAACATGGTGAGCAACATGTAGATGTGTTCGATGTCGTTTTGGATCTCCCAGCGCAGGGTGGCTTTAATTTGGTCAGAGAAACCGTCCTCCCCTACCTCTTGTAAAGCGCTGAGGTTCCAACTGATGTCGGCAATATCGGATTCGATGGCGTATTTGATGCGGGTGATCTGCGAAATGCCCGCCTTGAACCCGCACTCTCCCAGCGACAACAGCACTTGCGACACGATGATCTTGTTCGGGTAGTCGATCTTTCCCCAGAGGATCTCCCGCGCCCGTTGCCCGCCGATGCGGCCAATCACCTGGATGATCCTCAACATCATTTGCGTGCTCTGACCGCTTCGGTAAAAACCGGAATCCAGCGCGGAGAGTGTTTCATTGCCGATGAGCACCAACGCATTCATGGCCTGGTTGCTGAACACGGGGTTGCCCAGGTTTTCGATCACGGCGTTGATCACTTCAGAGTTGTTCTTTTTTATCGACGTCTTGATGGCCGTGTTTCTTACTTTGGGTTCCGAGTCGTTTAACAATTCCATGAGGAACGATGTGCACTCATCTTTTGAAGTATGCAACAACAACTCGGCGGCGTAGTGACGGTCGTTGGGGTTGACGGAACGCGTCAGTTTCTGGATGCGCGTTTTGGTGATGTCGCCTCCGTTCTCGATGATGAGTTGAAGATCCAATTTGCTGAGCACGTTTTTCACACTGCCGTCGGCTTTCGACTGGTCCATGCGGATCACGTATTGATCGGACACGGACAAGCCTTTCAACTCGTTCACTTTTTCCTGGGCATAGTAGCGTGCGGCCTCGTCCTCGTTCTTCATGAGGCTGTTGGCCCAGACGGACACTTGTGCAGCGTTGATCTTTTCCAGCAGTTTATAGGAGAAAACGGCTTTGCCGGAATAGGGCACCTTTAGCATGTTCTCCAGGCGCGTGGTGATCTGGGCGTATCCTTTCTCCAGCTTTTCCTGGGCTTCTTCCTTGCTCTCCAGTTTCAAGTGGATCTTGTTGCGGTAGCCCCGGTACAAATTGTTTACCACGATAAAATAAATGCCCGACAACACGATGAGAAAAATGGAGATGTGAATGACGTTGAAGACGGGGATGAACGCCAACACGAAGATCAAAAGACCTGCGATGAAACGCGCGGTTTCGTTCATCAAGCCTTCCACCTTTGCCTGGATGTTGAACCTTACCCGGTTGTCGAGGGGAATAAAAAAGAGCTTGAACACGGGGTTCTCCATCGAGTCGCGCAGCGTCCAGTTGAACAGGCGGCTCAGCGACACAAACAGGAAGAAGTAGATGAACCCGGTGGGCGAAATGGTTTTGTCGAATCCGAAGATCGTTCCCATGGTGACGGAGCCCACGGAGAAAATGATCATGACGATGGGCAGCACGAACAGCGAAATGCGCAGCCCGTAGTTGCTGATGATCCGCTGGTTCACAAACGTCTGCAGGATCAAGCTGATGCCATACACGGCACCGATAAAAAACGAGTTGAAGTTTGTGAGGTCGCGTTCGTTGGGATATTGTTCCGTTACCAGGGTTTGAAAACTATACTGGCTCAACACGAACATGACCATGGACACCAACAGGAAGACGGAAAGCAACACGATGTATTGATCCGAAAATATTTTTACAATCGAGGTCTCCCGTCGCACGGTGACGCCAAACTCACGCGGGTCGTTTTTGGAAATCGGGAACACCGATGCGATCACAAACATGAGCACCGACACGATGGCGATGCTGATGGCACATAGCAGCAGGTAGTTCGAAGTGTCCTTCACCACTTCGGTGGTGAACGGAATAAGGATCAGGGTAGCGAAGATCGCGGCGATAAGTTGCCCGGTGTCGATCCACCCGATGATGCGCTTGGATTGCCGGAAGTTGAACAGGCGCCCAAAGATGCCCCAGAAGCTGAGCAGCAGGATGGCCGTATTGGGCCCCGACATACAATACAGCGCAAAAATGAACCGGTCTTTCAACGCCGGGTCGCCGAAATGGACCAGCCAATAGGCGCTGAGTGTGAATATGCAAATCAACCCGACACTCCACAGCGCCAGTGTGGTGAACTTGATCCAGCTCTGAAAAAAAGAAAAGAGGGCCGTGGTAACAATGCCGAGTGCCCCTGCCACGAGGAAGGCTTTGTCCAGTTGGTCGCCCATGCGATTGAGGAAGAGCGAGTCTACCGTTACCTGGTAGGTGGCGATGAACATGCCCATGAAAAAGCCGGTGGCGAGCATGAGCGATATCTGCTTCTGCTCCTGCGTCTGTATCTGTAGGGCTCCGACGAAACGATTTGCCATAGTATAGAACCAAATATAAAAAGAAAAACCGGCTTGGGACCGGTTTCTCAATCGTGATGTAAGAAAGTTCTATTTCTTTTTCGTCGCGGTGCTGTCGGCAGCGCCGGTCTTTTCTTGTTTGTATTCGGCATTCAATCCATCGATCACATCCTTGGAAATGTCGAGGCTCTGGCCGGCATAAAGCACGTCGCTGCTGGGATCGAATTTCAATACCACCTGGTAGCCTTTTTCATCGCCGATCTTTTTCAAGTAGACGGTGATGCGGTCGTAGAGGGCTCTGTTCAGTTTGGCCTCTTCTTCCATCATGGCCTGGCTGAGGCTCTGCTGATACATCTGAAGATTTTGTTGTTTTTTTCCAAGGTCTTCTTCGGTGGCTTTCACCTGACCCAGGGTCATGCTGGATACGTTGCGTTGGTACGCTGCGATCTCATTTTGGAGGCTGATGGCGCGGTTGCGGTAATCCTGTTCAGCTCTTTTGTTCTTATCTTCCAACAACTGGCGGTTCACTTCCAGATAGTCATAGTGCTTCAAAACACTGTCGGAGTTGATATAGGCTATTTTCAAATCGCCGGCGGGCGCGCTGGAGGATGATGCGGCCGCGGGTTTCCCGGAGGAAAAATGTAAATAAAACAAAACACCCACTGCCACCAGCAGCACGACGTTTAAGATAAGCGACAAATTCTTCATTTAGGATTTTAAGTTTTCAGGGCGCAATATGTGGAGAAATAAAAGCTTAGGCAAGGGGGTATTCAGGAGCCAGGAGCCAGAATCCGGGAGCCAGGGGGTGGGAATCGGCATTCAGGAGCCAGGAGCCAGAATCCGGGAGCCAGGAGTTAGGAATCGGCCTTCAGTAGCCAGTATTCAGTAGCCAGGCGTTCGGAGCCAATAGTTCAGTATTTTAAGTGCCAGGCATTGGAGAGTCAGTAATCAGGAGCTAGTTCAGGGAGCCAGGTGAACAGTAGACGGGAGGTCGATCTTCGTACTTAGAATTTCAAAGCCGGAAATTCCGGAACCGGGAGTTTGCGGTCAGGAGTTTGATCGTTGAGCGCAGCGTTTGTGTATGAATTCAACGGAAGAGAACGTGGGCTTGTCGATCGGGATCGGGTTCAATGTTCTGAAACCCAGGGCCACGAATTAATGCGGGGTTATGCCACTCACCCTGTTAGAGCTCTCACCGTGATTGATTTGATCCCCGAAGGGCGATTTGGATTTATCCTTAACCCGTTGAACCCGCGCGCGGAAAAACATTCCCTTTCCTATTCCTAAATCCCCTCAACCTAAATCTATTGCCCGCAACATTCCCTTGAATCCATCTCCTGGATCCTAAGTACTGGCTACTAAATACTGGATTCTGAATTCCGACGCCCAAGATTCTGACTCCTGGCTCCTGGCTTCTGGCTCCTGATTTACTCCGCCTCCTGATCCTGCGTCTGAAAAGTATACAACGTCTCATCCAGCCGCACGTTATCTTCATTGTAATCCTTAATGAATTTCTCAATCACCTTCGGGGTGATCGTTTCCACATGCAGGCCCACATCCAGGCTTACGCCAAATTCGGCGTGGGGGTCGATGTCGATGTGTTCTTTTACTTTGATGGCTTCTTCTTCTTCAAGTTCGAGGATCACTTCGGCCATGAAGAGGCCGATCTCTTCTTCGAGGGGATCGAGGGCTTCGAGGTTGCCGTTCTCGTCTTCGTCGTACGTGATTTTTTTATAGGCAGGGAAGTGTTGGGCGGCGCGGTGCTCGGCTACTTCATACATTTCGCTTTCGTGGTGTAGCCGTAGCGTGTAGACCACGGTATCATAGATCACGTCGCGTCCTTCGAACTTGCCCACGAAATAAAAGTGTGCATATTCGTCGGAGTTTTCGTCTTCTTCGTCCAGCAGATAGTTCTTTCCCGCGGCAGTCATTTTTGCCTTGTATTCTTCAATGTACTGCGGATCGAAGCCGTCGTTCTCTACCAATGGATTGTTTGTTAAGGGCATAAGTATCTCTTAGCTTTTGAATATAAACAATAAAAGTGAATTTTGTTCTTTCTATCTGTTCAAATGTGGGGGAATCTTTAGGCGGTCAAAAGATCATTTGAACCACTCGGCATACATGGGATAGTTCCGGGCCGTCCGCTGAATAACGGCCTTCATTTCTTCGCTGGTATCCTTTATTCTTTTGGCGGGCATGCCGGCATAGGTGCTGCCGGGTTCTACCTGTGTGCCGGGCAATACCACGGCGCCGGCGGCGATGACCGAGTTCGATCCAATGACCGCGTCGTCCATGATGATGGCCCCCATGCCCACGAGCACGTCGTCGTGGATGGTGCAACCGTGAACGATGGCGTTGTGCGCAATGGAAACGTTGTTGCCGATGACCGTCTTTGCTTTCTGATAGGTGCAATGGATGATGGCCCCGTCCTGAATGTTGGTGTTGTTGCCGATGGTGATGGAATGTACATCGCCCCGCACCACGGCGTTGAACCACACCGTGCAGTTGTCGCCCATCACCACCTCTCCTACCACCGTAGCGTTATCCGCCAGGAAACAATTGTTGCCGAACCGGGGGGTGTTTCCCCGGACGGTTTTGATGAGCGCCATACGTTTTGAAATTTGGAGCGAAGCTACAATGGGGAGGGTGGTAAAAACAAGGTGGGGCAGAAAACTTATATGGAATTGGGAGCTTGAATCCAGGAGTCAGAATTCAGGAGCCAGAATCCAGGAGCCAGGAGCCAGAATCTTGGGCGTTGGAATTCAGTAGTCAGTATCCAGTAGCCAGTATTCCAGTAGCCAGTATTCAGGGGACCTAAAATCGCCGGCCGACCTTTTTTGAGCTGATCGGTGTTTTTCAGCTCCAAACCCCTCAGATTTAACCTGACAAGATGTCACGAGGATGGTAAAAAGTATTATTTTTGCGCTTCGAAACAGGCTGAAATGGATAATCAGATAAGTGAACTTGAGATTTTAAAGGAGCAGGACGGCGAAGCTTGTGAAACGGTGCATATTTCCAAGGATACGTCCACGGGCAATAGCCGGAAATTATACATCGAAAGCTACGGTTGCCAGATGAATTTCTCCGACAGCGAGATCGTGGCCTCCATTCTTCAAAAAAACGGTTTTGACACTACCTCCGATATCAACGAGGCCGACGTGGTCTTTCTGAACACCTGTTCTATCCGCGAAAAGGCCGAAACGACTGTACGCCACCGCCTTATGCACATTAACGGCCTGAAAAAGCACAAGCCCGAGATGTTGGTGGGTGTGCTGGGTTGTATGGCCGAGCGCCTCAAGTCCAAGCTTTTGGAAGAGGAGAAGATCGTCGACCTGGTGGCCGGTCCCGATGCCTATCGCGACCTCCCCAACCTCATTTCGCAGGTTGACGACGGCGCCCGGGCGGTGAACACATTCCTGTCGCGTGAGGAAACCTATGCCGACATCAGCCCGGTTCGATTGAACTCCAACGGCGTGACCGCCTTCATCTCCATTATGCGGGGATGCGACAATATGTGCTCGTTTTGCGTTGTTCCCTTCACCCGGGGGCGCGAACGGAGCCGGGACCCGCATTCCATCGTGGCCGAAGCACGCCAATTGTTCGAGAACGGCTATCGCGAGGTGACCCTGCTGGGCCAAAACGTGGATTCCTACAAATGGAGCGCCGTCGAAAACAACAAGGCCCGTCTGGAAAAGACCCCGGCATCAGAAGTGACCACCTTTGCTCAATTGCTGGAACAGGTGGCCCTTGTGCACCCTGACCTGCGTGTGCGGTTCGCCACATCGCACCCTAAAGACATTACCGATGACGTGCTGTACACCATGGCCCGTCACGAAAACATCTGTAAATGCATTCACTTGCCCTTGCAAAGTGGGAACACCCGCATCCTGGAGTTGATGGATCGCGGCTACACCCGGGAATGGTATTTATCTAAGGTTCAGAAGATCAGGGAGATACTTGGAGAAGACTGCGCTATTACCTCCGACATGATCGCCGGCTTTTGTTCCGAGACCGAAGAAGAGCACCAGGACACCCTTACCCTGATGGACCTCGTGAAATACGACTATGCCTACATGTTTTTCTATTCGGAAAGACCAGGAACGGTGGCCGCGAAAAAATATAAAGATGACATTTCCGACTCTACCAAGAAGGTACGATTGGAAGAGATCATAAAAAAACAACGCGAACATTCATTGATCCGTAACCAAACCGATGTGGGCAAGGTTCATAAGGTTCTGGCAGAAGGATTCTCCAGGCGCTCTGCCGATTTCCTGCAGGGAAGGAACTCAGCGAACAAAGTGATCGTGTTCCCAAAAGAACACTATCAGAAGGGACAGTATGTTAACGTTTTCGTGGAAGATTGTACAGGGGGTACGTTGGTTGGAAAAGCCGTGTGACCCGTTGGCCATCTTTTAAATCCTTTTCCTACGGCCGTTTTCGAAGCAGACCCTCAAATTAAAAACACTGACAAGGATCAGTGACGATGAAACAACATGGCCATAACAGATTCAGAAATACAAAGTGTGAAGCAGCGGTTTGGCATCATCGGCAACTCGCCGTTGTTGAACAATGCCGTGAGCGTAGCCCTCCAAGTATCCCCGACGGATATGTCGGTGCTGATTACCGGTGAGAGTGGAAGTGGGAAGGAATCGTTTTCCAAGATCATTCACCACCTGAGCGCGCGCCGTCACGGGCAATTCATTGCCATCAACTGCGGGTCGATCCCGCTAGGCACCATTGACTCAGAACTATTCGGACACGAGAAAGGCTCGTTCACTGGCGCGCACGAAGCCCGCAAGGGATATTTCGAAGTGTCGAACGGTGGAACGATCTTTTTGGATGAGATCGGCGAGATGCCGCTGGGTACGCAAGCCCGTTTGCTGCGCGTGTTGGAGAATGGAGAGTTTATAAAAGTAGGTTCTTCGAAGGTGCAGAAGACCGACGTGCGCGTGGTAGCCGCCACGAACGTGAACCTGATGCACAACGTGGAGGAAGGAAAATTCAGGGAAGACCTGTACTACCGCCTCAGCACGGTACCCATATACGTTCCACCTCTTCGCGAACGCGGCCGGGATATCGAACTCCTCTTCCGGAAATTCGCTTCCGACTTCGCCGACAAATACAAAGTGAAACCCATCACCCTCACGGACGAAGCGAAGGAATTGCTGCTGCAATACCGGTTCCCCGGAAACATCCGTCAGCTTAAAAATCTCGTGGAGCAGATCTCCGTTTTGTCGAGCGACAACAAGGAGATTTCGGCCGAGTCGCTGCAACGGTATCTGCCCAAAGCCAACACCTTGCCGGCGCTTTACAAGACGGCAGGCGGAGAAAAAGAAAATCTTTCCGAACGCGACATCCTCTACAAGGTGCTCTTCGACATGAAGAAGGATTTCAACGACCTGAAGAAACTGGTGCTCGACACGCTGCCCAGCCAGGCAAAGGCCGCGCAACTGGTGAAAGACCATCCCGAATTGTTCGAGGGCATCCACCACGCCGAGGAGATCCATCATCCTATCGCCTCCGACCACGTGGTTTTGAACCTGAATCCGTCATCCAACGATCAGGGGAATGGACATGTGGAAGACGTCCACGATATTTCGCACGAAACAGAAGATGATTCGCTGTCGATCGAGAAGAAGGAGAAGGAACTGATCCTGCGGGCGCTCCGGAAAAATAACAACAAACGCAAATATGCGGCACGCGATTTGGGCATATCCGAACGCACTTTGTATCGAAAAATTAAACAATACGATCTTGAAGACTAACGGCGCGATCCCTGCAATGAAGCAATGGCTGTATTCCCTTTTGCCGGCAGCCGCCATCCTGCTCCTCTTTAACGGGTGCGGCGTATCTGTGAATTACTCGATGACCGGCACCTCCACGCCGGCCAAGACCATTTCCATTTCCGAATTCTATAACAACACCGACCTCGGTCCCGCCAACCTGGGTCAGACCTTTACGAACCAGCTGAAAACTTATTTTATACAAAATTCAAGCATCGCCGTGGTGACCGAAGAAGGTGAGCTTCAGATGGAGGGCGAGATCACCGATTTTCGGGTCACCCCCATTGCACCGGTGGCCACCAGCGACCCGAACCAGATCAACCAGGCCTCCTCTACCCGTCTGACCATCACGGTGAAAGCCACCTATGTGAACACCCTCGACGACTCTTTCAGCTTTAAGGATAAGACCTTTTCCTTCTACAAAGATTTCCCCAACGACCAGAATCTCACCGACGTCCAGGAGCAATACAGCAAGGCCATTTTTGACCGGATCATCAACGACCTTTTCAACGCATCGGTTGCCAATTGGTAAATTTTACTATTTTTACCCTAAGGCACCCCAACCGTGGAAAAAGAAACCTTCATAAAATTACTGGAACGCTACCCTGAAAGTACGGCGGAAGAAGCCCAGGCGGTGCTCATGCTGAAAGAGGCCTTCCCCTACAGCCAAGTGCTCCACACGCTATCGGCGCGGCTTTGTAAAGAGCAGGGATTCAGCACACAGACCCAGGAATTACAACTCGCGGCCGTGTATGCTGCCGACCGTGGTGTATTGAAGGAAGTGATGCAAGCCGAACATCTGTCGGTGGTGAGATCGGCAAGGCTTTCCTCCGCTATTAGCGAGGCCGCTTCCGTGATGACGGCCCCCATCCCGGTGGCGTCGCCGGATGATTTCGACCCCGATTCGGTGGCCGATGAGGTCATGCACGACCTGGAGAAACTGCATGAGTTGAAGCAAAACTTCGAGGCCTTGTTCATCGAAGGCAAGGCCCAAACGGTCGCCACACCGGAAAAGGAAAAGTCAAAACCCGCCAAAACAGAGCCTCCTCTCCCCGTGTCGTGTCACCGGGACCTCTCCAAATCGAAAAAGGAACGGATCGTCGAACTGGCGAAAGCCCTCGAAGAACCACCCAAAACCAAGAAAGAACGCATTATCGAACTGGCCAAGGCCCTGGAAGCCCAGCGCCAGCAGCCCAACCCGCCGGCCGTTGAGCCGCGGCCGCCCGTGAAAAAAAAACGAGATAATCCGGGTGAGGATATCATCGAGGAGATTGCCAGCACGAAAGAAACGATCGAGCCCGAGAGCGAAAAGCAAAAGGAGCAGTTGGAAATGATCGATCAGTTTATCAAAACACAGCCCTCCATCAGCAATGCCAAGGACAAGCCCTCGAACATCGCTTCGGGCTACCTCAGCACCATAAAAACAGGGGATTTCAGCGACAATATCGTGTCCGAAACACTGGT
>CBIHQM010000221.1:0-11085 GCA_966211885.1 uncultured Chryseolinea sp. | reverse complement strand
ACCCGCTCACCAAGCTGTTGGCCGAAGACGCCATCGAAAGCCAGGTGATCCCCCGCACCACCGACCTGCTCGCCCGCATCAACCGCGTGGCCGCCAAGCAAGACCAGGTGACGGCCCTGTCCGACAGCGACATCAAAGATTCGATCAAGAGCTTGAGAAATTACACGCTCTTTCTCGGAACCAGTATTATTATCCTCGGGTTGTTCAGCGCATTCTTCTTGCGCCGGGCCATTACGAAGCCTGTCAACTTCCTGAAAAATGTGGTCGTCAAACTCGGGAAAGGCGAGCTAGTGGAAGAGAAGCAAACCAACTTTAGCAACGATGAGATTGGCGACATGGCCATCGCCATGGATAACCTGGTGACCGGTTTGAAAGCCACCAGTCTCTTTGCGGAAAATATCGGTAACGGAAATTATCAGACCGAATTCAAACCCCTTAGCGAACACGACGTACTCGGCAACGCGCTGATCAACATGCGCAACAACCTGTCGAAGGTGGCCGAAGACGATAAGAAACGCAATTGGGCAACGGAAGGCATGGCCAAGTTTGGCGAGATCCTCCGCACCAACACCAACGACCTCGGCAAGCTCTCCGACGAAATTGTAGGCAACCTGGTGAAATACCTCAAAGCCAATCAAGGTGCCCTCTACATCATCGACGATGTCGATGACAATGAAGAGCCCACCATGTCGATGAAGGCGTGCTATGCCTGGGATAAAAAGAAATTCCTCAACCACAAGATTTACCGTGGCGAAGGCCTGGCCGGTCAGGCGTGGCAGGAAGGCGACATGGTCTACCTGACCGAAGTCCCTCAAAACTATATCAAGATCGTTTCCGGGTTGGGCGACGCCAATCCCACCAGCGTGCTCATCGTGCCGCTGAAAGTGAACGACCAAATCTTCGGCGTCGTGGAGATTGCGTCCTTCAACATCTTCCACGATTTTGAAATGGAATTCGTACAAAAGATCGCCGAGACCATCGCGTCCACGATCTCGACCGTGAAGATCAACGCCCGCACGCAACGCCTCCTGGAAGAGTCCCAGGAAATGACCGAGCAGATGCGTGCCCAGGAAGAGGAGATGCGCCAGAACATGGAGGAACTCCAGGCCACGCAAGAGGAAATGCAACGCAGCCAGGCAGAGACCGACAGCACGTTATCGGCCATCCACGGATCACTGTCCGTGGCCGACTACAGCATCGACGGCACCCTCACCAAAGTGAACAGCAACTTCCTCGACTTGTTTGGCTATACGCAAGACGACGTGATGGGCGAACACCACCGCGTCTTCGCCACCAAGGAAGACAAGAACAGCGACGAGTATCGTCAGTTCTGGAAAGACCTTGCTGCCGGCTACCCGAAGAAGGGAACCTTCAAACGGATCAACCGCAAGGGAGAGATCGTCAACGTGCGCTCCAGTTTCTCATCCATCAAAAACCGTTCGGGTGAAGTGGTGAAGGTGATGGAGATCACGTACGAATTGAAATAGAACATCAGGGTATTCAGATAAAAGAAAACCCCGCAGCATCCTGCGGGGTTTTTCTTTTTTGAATGTTCGTATGGTGTGGGATCAGAATTCGGTCATCAATTCAAAGGGCGCTTCGGCCGAATCCATCACCTTTCCTTCTTCACACTTGAGAACCCGCGCCGGGAATTTTTTTATCAGCCCGTAGCTGTGGGTGGCCATCAGCACAGCCGTTCCGGTTTTGTTGATCTGTTGAAAGATCTTCATAATGCCTCCCGAAACTTCCGGGTCCAGGTTCCCCGTCGGCTCATCGGCCAACAGGATCTGGGGTTCGTTCAGCAGGGCGCGCGCAATCACGACGCGTTGCTGCTCACCACCGGAAAGCTGGTGCGGCATTTTCTTTTCCACTGATCCCAATCCAACCTGCATCAACACTTCCGAGGTTCGCGCGCGCATCTTCACGTTGTCGCGCCAGCCGGTGGCCTTCATCACGAACATGAGGTTCTCGCCGACACTCCGGTCGTTGAAGAGTTGGAAATCCTGGAAGATGATGCCGAGCCTGCGTCGCAGCAAGGGGACCTCGCCGGGCTTTATGCCCCGGATGTTGAAATTGCAAACATCAATGTCTCCCAACCGCAGCGGCAGATCGGCATACAGCGTTTTGAGCAGCGACGATTTGCCCGAGCCTGTGCGGCCCACCAGGTAAACAAACTCACCCTTTTCTATATTAAAAGAGATATTGCCCAGCACCGTATGATGGTCCTGGAAAATGCTGGCGTCGAGCACGCGCACGACCGGGTCGGTAGAGAACATTTCGGTATCCACTTAATTGTAACGTATGGTGGCGGTGATTATTTCAATATACTCCGCCGGGGCAAAAGCTTAGCCGTTGCCTTTCTTATAGTCGGCCAGGAATTTTGCCAGGCCGGCATCGGTGAGCGGATGTTTCAACAGGCCGGTGATCACATTCAGCGGGCAAGTCACCACGTCGGCACCCAACTCGGCGCATTGCAGCAAGTGGATGGTGTGACGGATGGATGCGGCGAGGATCTGTGTTTCAAAGCCGTAGTTGTTATAGATGTTCACGATCTGGGCGATCAGCTCCATACCGTCTTGTCCCACGTCGTCGAGACGGCCAATGAAAGGCGACATGTAGGTGGCGCCAGCCTTGGCGGCGAGGATGGCCTGGCCTGCGGAGAACACGAGGGTGCAATTGGTCTTGATGCCGTCGCTGCTGAATTTCTTGATGGCTTTCACGCCGTCTTTGATCATGGGGACCTTCACGACGATCTTATCGTCGATCTTCGCCAGTTCGCGACCTTCTTTGATGATGTTGTCAAAATCTGTGGAAATCACTTCGGCGCTAACGTTGTCGTCTACGATCTTGCAAATGGCCTTGTAGTGGGCGCGGATATTTTCTGTGCCGGTGATGCCTTCTTTGGCCATCAGGCTGGGGTTGGTCGTTACGCCGTCCAGGACGCCGAGGTCATAGGCTTCTTTGATTTCGTTCAGATTTGCGGTGTCGATGAAAAATTTCATGTGTATTTATTGGTTTTTACAGTTCGTTACGGCCGCCACAGGTCGGAGGAGGCATACCGTCTTTACGCCTAAAGGTAAGCATGATTTAAGAAATCTGCCGAAAAAAACGGGCGAAAGGCTGGATTGGGATGGGGAGAAAAAAATGGCAAACCGAACATCGCACCGCTACAACCGCCTACCCTTGCTCCCTTCCGGTCCTGGGGGAGTTCAGCAGGAGCTGGTCGTGCCGATTTGCCGGTGCAAAGATACGACGGGCAGAACCTAATTGACAAACAGACGCTGCAAAAATCCCGCGGAAGCGGCTATCCCACTAGCCCTGAGAGATATAAATTAAATTCCATGGCACTGGCCCCCTCGAAACCATCCACTTTCAGATCCTCCAGGATGTCCTCACCGAATTCAAGCTCGCGCCGCTCCACCTTTCCCGAGGGAAGCAGCGTGAGTTCTGTACCCGTCCACTGAATGGGATTGACCTTCACGAGAATGATCATCCCGTCGAATTCTTTCCGGAAATACTGGTGGACGATATTGCTGTCTTTGCCCATTTAGCGTTTCTTTAAACCATGGTTCGACTGGACTTGCCCGAACATTTTCATACGGATCGCCTATCGGTCCGGCGGCTAAGATACGAAGATGCAGAGGAAATTTTTTACGCCTACGCCAGCAAGCCGGAAGCCACCCGCTACATTTCCTGGCCCACCCACGAATCGCTCGCCGACACCAAATCTTTTCTCCGCTACGCCGTGGCCGCATGGGACGCCGGCACGGATTACTCCTTCTCCATCCGTTTGAAAGACAGCAACCGCCTCATCGGCAGCTTTGGGGTGATCAATGAAGACGGGAAATTACAATTCGGCTACATCTTCAGCCCGTCGCAATGGGGCAGGGGCTATGCCACCGAGGTGTGCCGTGCCATGATGCTGCTGCTGCGGGATCAATATGGCGTATACCGCATTCAAAGTTTTGTCGATGCCGAGAATGTCGCCTCCGCCCGGGTGCTGGAGAAAAGCGGGCTGGTGGAAGAAGCGCGGTTGCCAAATTGGTTCCGTTTTGTCAACCAACGCTACAAAGTAAAGGACTGTATCCACTACAGGTTGCCACTGGATTTGCGTTGAGAAGAATCATTTTTTGCGCATTTCAATCGATTGTAGTCAAATAAATGCTACATTCATGATCACCAAAACCACCTATGCACGCTGTGTATGTTTGTTAACGCACACACCGATTTACCCAAAGACCCATCCTCCGGTTCCGCCGGAAAAGGACTGATCCTGGACGATCACTATTTATGGCAAAATTTCCGCAAGGACAATGAGCTGGCTTTTTCCATGCTCTACAATAAATACACCCCCAAGCTTTTCAACTACGGCATGCACTATTGCGCCGACCGCGACCTGGTGCTGGACTGCCTTCAAGAATTATTCTCGTCTTTCTGGGCAAAGCGCAAAACCCTGCCCGATGTATACTCGATCAGTTCCTATCTCTTCAAATCCTTCCGCCGACTGTTGTTGAAGAAACTGAACTGGCGCAGAAGATTCCTGATCTCACTGGACGCGAATTCACGTCACAGCTTCGAGATCACACTTCCCTTCGAACATACCCTCGAACAACAGGAACTGGAAACCGAGCGCAGCGAAATGCTAAAGCGCAACCTTCAAAAGCTCACCCGCCGCCAACGCGAAGCACTCTTCCTGAAATTCTACAACGACCTGAACTATGCCGACATCGCCTCCATCATGGAACTACAGGTAGATTCGGTATACAATATTATATCCAAAGCATTGGACAGCCTCCGGCAGGAAATGAAGGGCTGATCACAAGGCACGTTTTCCTTCACAGAAATTTTGCTCAACCCAGGCTAGCGCACGGGCGGTTTACATTCTCAGCAACACTTTTGAGAACAAGCAGCGACATTGAACAGCCGGGCTTTTATTAGTTTTTTGATGGCTATTCCGATACGATTCATGGCTTTTTGATAAAAGCTCGGCGTGCTCGAAGGGGTTAAATAGACCGCGATGTGGTATTTTTAGTGATCACAAAACCCTCTCGTTATGGAACAAGTAAACACCTACACCAAAGCCCTCACGGATTGGATCATCGTCTTTGGCCCCAAAGTATTGGGTGCCTTGCTCGTTTTTATCATTGGTCTCTACGTCACCAACTGGCTCTCGCGCCTCATCTGGAAGTCCATGAACCGACGCAACTTCGACGTGTCGCTGCAGTCGTTTCTTAGCAGCATGGTAAGCGTGGGATTAAAGATTCTGTTGTTGGTGACCGTTGCCGGTATGCTGGGCATTCAAACCACATCGTTTGTGGCGTTGATCGGTGCCTTGGGCCTTGCGGTAGGCCTGGCGTTGCAAGGTTCGCTCGCTAACTTCGCAGGCGGCGTTCTCATGCTCGTGTTCAAGCCCTTCAAGGTGGGCGACATCATCGAAACCCAGGGACAAACTGGCGTGGTCATGGAGATCCAGATCTTCAACACCATCTTGTTAACCGGCGAAAACAAGACGGTGATCCTCGCCAACGGAGCGGTCTCCAATGGCACGATCGTCAACCATTCAAAACATGGAACCCTCCGGGTAGACATCACCCTGGGCATTGCGCCTGACAACGACATGCAAAAGGTGAGGCAGGTGGTGGAGAACACCATGACCGCCAATCCTCATGTTCTAAAGGATCCCAAACCAACGGTCAACATCCTTAAAGTCGCCGACGGCATGGTGACACTCGCCGTGAGACCCTATGCGGAAACCGGCCACTATTGGGACGTGTATTTTGAATTACAGGAATCGCTGAAGACGGCATTTGAAAAGAACGCCATCGCGGCGCCGCTGCATACTTACGTGGTGGTGAACAAAACGCAGGCGGCCTAGTCGGCATCCAGTTCCTCCAGGATCGCGGCCAGGGCATCGAAATCTTTCAACCCCGGTCTGATCTCGGCACTGCCATTCAGGGCGATGCCTTTCATGATGGGATCGTGAAGGGCGCGCTCCAGGTCTTCCTTGGTCTCGATCGAAAGCAGTGATGGATAAGGAGCGTCCACGGCAGCGTCATAGCGCTGAAGCAGGTAGGACGGCTGCAGGGAGGTCTGTGTGGGTACGTCACCCGGGGCGACACGCAGAATAAACGCCAGGGGAAGGTTATCGAACAGTTTCAGCTCGGCAGGGGAGAGTTCGACATAATCGGGTTTGTATTCCTCCAGGATCCGCTCCAGGTCCTCCTTCCGGCGAAGGCCATAGATCTCGGCAACCACCGACGGTCCCGTCACCCACCCCCGGATCTCCTGGTAAAGCTTCGGTTCCATATAATGTGGTGTCCCTTCGACAACCGAAAACCCCAACAGGTCCACCCCCATACCCGCGAAATAGCGGGCATCGCTCAGGTTGGTGATGTTTCCGGCTTTTACTAACGTTTTAAGCGGCATAGTTTTAATGCTGGATAAAAAATAACTTTGTACCCAATTACGTTCAAAGGTGTGCCGGGATTAAAGAAAAACCAATTATCGGTGAAGCATTTTTTAAGATTCTTATGTGCCCTGGTGGTGTTGGCGGCCGTTTCCTGTTCTTCTGATGAGGTGCGCAAGACCGACCCCGGCATGGACTTTTTCCCCCTTCAGAAAGGCCGCTACCAGGTCTATGACGTCGACGAGATAAAATACACATTGGGCGTACCCGAAACCCTTGCCTACGAATTGAAGATCCAGGTGGTGGATTCATTTGCCGTCCAGGAAGGTTATACGTATGTCACCTATCGCTACAAACGCGCTGCGGGAGAAACCGCCTGGACCTATATGGACACCTGGTCATCGACGCTGGACGACCGCCAAGCGGTGCAAAGCGAAGCGAACACGTCATATCTGAAACTTAAATTTCCATTGAAAGAGGGAAGCACCTGGAATGGCAACCTGTATAATACGGGCACGGCAGAAGACTACCTGCTCCAGGACGTCGGCCAATCCCAAACCTTCAATCAAAAAACGTTCGATAACTGCGTCACCGTGAAGCAGAGCGACAACGAGGATTTTATTGTCTTCCTGGACAAGCGAAAAGAGGTTTATGCCAAAAACGTTGGCCTTGTCTACAAAGAAACCACGCAGCTCCATTACTGCACCGATACCAACGAGGGCTGCCTCGGACAACAAGTCGTGAACGAAGGGATCATCTACACCCAAACGATAAAAGAACATGGGTTGGAATAGGTTGATCATCTTGCTGGCATTCACGTTCATTTCCGCTGCGGCCACCGCACAGGTGAATCGCTACATGGTGTTCTTCAAAGACAAAGCCGGTACTTCCTACAGCACCAACGCCCCCAAAGCCTTTCTCTCACAACGCGCCATCGATCGCCGGATCCAACAAGGCATCGCCGTGGTGGAGCAAGATTTCCCAGTGAACTCCACCTATGTTCAAAGCGTCGCTGCTACCGGCGCGTCTGTATTTTTCTCCACGCGCTGGATGAACGCCGTGTTGGTGCAATGCGATGTTTCCCTGCTGGCCACCGTGCAAGCCCTGTCTTTCGTTGACCACGTTGAACTGGTTGCCCCAAATGCCAGGTTGACCAACGGCCGCAAAAAAAACAACAAGGCTGTGAAAGCCCAGGAAGCGCCGGCCAAAACACAAGCACAACTGCAGTTGATAGGACTCGACGAAATGCAAGCGGCCGGCTATAAAGGTGAGAACATGCTGGTGGCCATTTTCGATGGTGGCTTTCCAGGGGTGAACACCGCCGCACCCTTTCACCACATTATCCAGGAGAACCGCATCGACCTGGTGGCTTCGCGTGATTTTGTCGGCAACACCGACAATGTGTTTCAGTACGACGAACACGGCACCGAAGTGTTCTCCGTCATCGCCGCCAACCAGGACGGCGTGTTTACCGGGGGATCCTATGAGGCAAACTATCAGCTCTACGTCACCGAAGATACTGACAGTGAATACCGCATCGAAGAATACAACTGGCTTTTCGCCGCCGAGCGGGCGGATAGCGCTGGCGTTGATATCGTCAACTCTTCTTTAGGCTATTACGACTTCGACGACGCCACGATGAACTACGCCAAAAAAGCACTCGACGGAAAGACCACCGTGATCTCGCAAGCAGCCCAATGGGCGGCAGACCGCGGCATGGTCATCGTGTGCAGCGCGGGCAACGAAGGCGCCACGGCATGGCAGCTCATTACCGCTCCAGCCGACGCAAAAGATGTGTTGGCCGTAGCCAATGTCACCAGCGGGGGTACGCGCGCCGCCTCCAGTTCCATGGGCCCTACGGCCGATGGGCGGATAAAGCCCGATGTGGCCGCCATGGGAGTGAGCACGAGCATCATTCGGCCCGATGGCACCACCAGCATTGCCACCGGCACGTCAGTGTCGGCGCCTCTCATCACCAGCCTCGTTGCCGGCGTGTGGGAGCGGTACCCGAAACTGAGCAACAAGGAGGTGATCGACGTCATTCGCAAAACATCATCCCAAGCCAAGAATCCCGACAATCTTTTGGGTTATGGCATACCCAATTTCAAAGCGGTGGTCAACTACATCGAGCAGACGCCGCAAGAGGATACGTTTGATGTATTTCCCAATCCAGTCAATCACGACACCCTGACCATTCGCCCGTTCGATCCCAACCAGGTGGCCACCTGTCAGCTGGAGCTTTTGTCGGCACAAGGGTCGGTCGTGTTTCAGGGCGAAACCACATTCTCCTGGCTGAACCGTGCCTACACCGTCAACCTTGCCCCCGTGTCGTCGGGGTATTATTTTCTGCGGGTGACGTGGGGCGACAAACGGTTCACCTATAAGCTCATAAAAATATAAGGCCCCCGGACGCTGCGAGCGTGTAGAAGATAGAACTTTACGCTTATTTTTGGGGCAGAACAACGCACCATGCAAACTCCGGTAATCGCTCCTTCCATACTCGCCGCCGACTTCGGCAACCTCGAACGCGAGGTAAAAATGATCAACGACAGCCAGGCCGACTGGATTCACGTGGACATTATGGACGGGGTTTTTGTGCCCAACTTTTCCATGGGGCTGCCAGTGGTGGAGGCCGTAAACCGCCATGCCAAGAAGCCGCTGGATGTTCACCTCATGATCGTGAATCCCGACCACTACCTGGCCGCGTTTCGCAAGGCCGGCGCGCATAGCATTTCCGTGCATGTGGAGGCCTGCCCGCACCTGCACAGTACTCTCCAGCAGATCAAAGCGTTGGGTTGCAAAGCCGGCGTGGCCATCAACCCGCACACCCCGGTGATACAGTTGGAAAACATCATTGCCGACATCGACCTGGTTTGTGTCATGTCGGTGAATCCTGGTTTCGGGGGGCAGAAATTCATCGAGCACACCTATCGCAAGGTGGAGAAACTCAAAAAGATGATCCTCGATGCCAACGCCAGCGCCCTCATCGAAATAGACGGTGGTGTAAATCAGCAAAATGCGAAGCCGCTGCTGGATGCGGGGGCCGATGTGCTGGTGGCCGGAAACTTTGTATTCAGCGCCGCCAATCCCATGGATGTGATCGCCCGGCTAAAGGCCACACATTAATTTTACCGCCCGGGAAGGATGAAAAAACTTTCACGGAACATTCTGCGTATCTTCGGCAAGATTCTTGTTTTCCTCTATCAAATTTCCGTATGAAGAAGCCTTTTGCGATCATTCTGCTGGCCACCTTGTTTTCCTGTCAGCAAAGTGTAACCCGCGTGGCCCCCGACACCCAAATCGATCTCAGCGGCCGCTGGAACGATTCCGATTCCCGGCTGGTAGCCGACAAGATGATCTCCGAGCTCATGGCGTCGGAACGATTCAAGGAATACGCCAAAGAAAAAGGACGCAAGCCCGCCATCGTCGTGGGCCTGATCCGCAACAAGACCAGCGAGCACATCGACGCCGACACCTACATCAAAAAACTGGAAGTAGCCATCTATAACTCCAACGTGGCCGAGGTGGTGGAGTCGGAAGAATTTCGTGACAAGCTGCGCCAGGAGCGCGCCCAGCAGCAAGACTTTGCCGACCCGGCCACCGTGGCCCAATGGGGCAAGGAGATCGGCGCCAACCTCATGCTCTTCGGGGAAATGACCTCCGAAACAGACACCAGCAACAAAAAGCGCGTCGTCAACTACATCACGACGCTCTACCTCACCGACATCGAGACGGGCAAGCGGGTGTGGTACGGACAGCAGGAGATCAAGAAATTTGTGAAGAACGGATGAGCACCGCGAAGTCGTTACGGCTTGCCCTTTTTATTTTCGCGCTGATCACACTGCAGGCGTGTGCCACCTACTATCAGCAACACCTCGACTTCAACTACGAATTTGAACACGGCGATCTGCAACAGGCACTCAACGCCCTGAAGAACAGCGAAGCCGAAAGCAAATCGAGATTTCTTTTTTTTGCGAACAAAGGCCTGCTCCTCTCGGTCCTGGGAGACTACGAAGAGAGCAACGCCTTTCTGGAAAAAGCTTTTCTTTTTGGAGAAGACTATCGCATCAACTATTTCAACGAGGGCGTTTCCTATTTCACCAACCCCAACTTCACCGTCTATCGTGGCGAGGACCACGAACACCTGATGGTCTTGTATTTCAAAGCGATCAACTATTTGAAAATGAACCAGCCACAGGATGCGCTGGTGGAGTGCCGCCGTCTCAACATCCGGTTGAACCAACTCACGGATAAATATTCTTCGCCGGAGAAACTGCAACGCGATGCGTTCATTCACACGCTGATGGGCATTATCTATCAGTCGACCAAAGATTACAACAATGCCTTCATCGCCTACCGGAACGCGCTGGATGTCTATGAGAACGAGTACGCAAAAATGTTTCACATGAGCGTGCCAGAACAATTGAAAATAGACCTGGTGAACACCGCCTACTGGACCGGCTTCATGGATGAGTTTGAAAATTATAAAACCAAATTCGGCATGCAGGACTACACCCCTGCTCAACCCGATGCCGAACTGGTATTTTTCTGGCACAACGGACTGGCTCCTGTAAAGACGGAATGGGGCATCAACTTTGTGATTGCGCCGGGCCCGGGCAACACGATGCTGTTCACCAACGAGTCTATGGGCATGGTCTTTTCATTTCCGGTGGAAGAAG
>CBIHQM010000220.1:0-11094 GCA_966211885.1 uncultured Chryseolinea sp. | reverse complement strand
TAACGTCGAACTCGACGCGCGAACCTTTTAGTTGGATCACCAACTCCACGGGCACGAGCACCGTAAAGTTCGGACCCACAATAGCGTCTTTCGTTTCGAAGGGGAGGTCTTTCACGCCCAGGCCCGACATGCGATAGAGCGATCCGCCGGTCTCGATGGCCAGGAACCGGTTGATGTCAAAGCCCAGGCCCCGGATGGAGAAGGGGCTGATGGGCGTGGAGAAGTAGCCGTTCTTGGGAATGAAGTAAGAGAACGATAACCCGAATTGTTGTGCCTGGACCGTTGAACACGCCAGCACAAAAAGAAATGACAATCCCCGCAGAAGTTTCATAAGTTTAGTTTTTAAAACGTTCATTCCGGATCCGGCTGCAAACCGAAGTGGGTCGTGCGCGCCGTGGCCAATGACATACCGGCCGCGAAATTTTGATCCCGGAATTTGTCCGGCAAGATAAGAAGCATTTACTTCTGCCATAAATTCTGCTTAACCTTGAAGCGTCTCAACCTAAACTGAAACCTAACGCATTATGCGGAACGCACTGCTCATCCTGCTCCTTGCCGCCGTTGTCTTTTCGTGTGGCAAAAAACAAACCCCGGCCGATACGGTCATCCTCGGCGGAAAGATCTACACTATGGAAGACGCTCATCCCCAGGTAGAAGCGGTGGCGGTGACCGGCGACAAGATCGTTTTTGCAGGCACGGAAAAAGAAGCGCGCGAGCTCATCGGCGAAAAAACAACGGTGATCAACCTCGAAGGCAAGACCCTCACCCCGGGCTTCATCGAAGGCCACGGCCATATTATGGGGGTGGGCTACAACGAGTTGAACCTCGACCTGATGGACGTGAAAAGCTTTGACGAGATCGTTGCACGGGTGAAAGACGCCGTCAGCAAGGCACAGCCCGGCCAATGGATCGTGGGCCGCGGGTGGCACCAGGACAAGTGGGATGTGAAGCCCGCAAAAATGGTGAAAGGTTTTCCCCTGCACCAGGCCCTGAGCGCCGTGTCGCCCAACAACCCCGTGTTTCTCCGGCATGCCAGTGGCCACGCCGGGTTTGCCAACGCCAAGGCCATGGAGATCGCCGGCGTGAACCAGCTTTCGGCCGAGAAGCTGAAGAAGGAACAAAATGAAGGCGGCGAAATCCTGCGCGATGAAATGGGCAACCCAACAGGTCTGTTTAACGAACGCGCCCAATCCCTCATTGCCGACCACATCCCCGACAACACCCGCGAGACCGACGCCCAGGCCCTCGACCTGGCCCTGAAAGCCTGCCTGCGCAACGGCCTCACCGGCTTTCACGATGCCGGCGCCTCGCGCGAGAACCTGGAGCTGTTCCACCAATTCAAAAACGATGGAAGACTGAGCGTGCGCCTCTACACCATGATCACCGGCTTCGACCGCGACCTGATCTATGAGTGGATGAAAAAAGGACCGGAGATCGACACCACCGGTTGGCTCACCATACGTTCCATCAAGCTCAACTGCGACGGCGCGCTGGGCTCGCGTGGCGCATGGCTGCTGGAACCCTACACCGACCGTCCCGACTTTTCGGGCATGGCCACGTTGTCTATGGACACCGTGTTGAAGACATCACAGATCGCACTGCAACATGGCTTCCAGGTGTGCTCCCACGCCATCGGCGACCGCGCCAACCGCGAGATCCTGGATCGCTATGAAAAAGCCCTCGCCGAAAATCCGGTGAAGGACCACCGCTTCCGCATCGAACATGCCCAACACATCGACCCCAAAGATTTACCGCGATTTGCCCAGCTTGGGGTGATCGCTGCCATGCAGGCCATCCACATGTCGTCCGACCGTCCGTGGGCCATCGACCGGTTGGGGGAGAAGCGGATCAAGGAGGGAGCGTATATGTGGCAGTCGCTGCTGAAGTCGGGGGCGAAGATCGTTAATGGTACCGACGCACCGGTCGAGCCGCTTAATCCGATCGCTTGCTTTTACGCGTCCATCACCCGCAAGACGTTGAAGGGCGAGCCCGAAGGTGGCTATGAGCCTGCTGAGAAAATGACACGTGAACAAGCCTTGCGTTCTTACACACTGGATGCAGCGTATGGCGCGTTCCAGGAAAACATAAAAGGCTCTATTGCGCCAGGCAAGCTGGCCGACTTTACCGTGTTCTCACAAGACATCATGACCGTCCCGGAGAATGATCTTTTGAAGACGGAGATCGCCATGACGATTGTGGGAGGGAAGGTAGCGTATACGAAACCCTAAGAAAGCGCGGCAGTCCCACGTCATGTCGCAGGCACAAGTGTTTTAAAAACCTACGCCCGCGATTCAAGACATCCCGCATTTCGAAAGCACTGAAACCGGATAACCTGCACACGAACTAAAACGAACCCTGGCAAACACCCATAGCCGTACCCCACCTCAAATACATCACCACACAGATTCCATCCGGTGTACTTCACCGGTTATTAAAAAGCTAATGTAGCAAATGTTGATCAACCCGGAAATTCCCCCATTCATAACCGCTATCGGCTCCGCTCCATCCTCAAAGCCAACGGTGAATCCTGTATATGAAAATAATAATATCCGTTTGTGTTTTTCACATTAATGATCATCAGGTCATCATCGAGCGACCCCACAAACACCATCCGTTCTTTAGCTTTGATATGCCACATCTTGTTGTTCATGGATTCGAGCTCTTTGAACTCGGTCGGCGCGCTAACGGGCAGGCGCATCATGAACAAGCCATTAGGTTGGAAAATAAACTGCGACCCGATGAGCCCGCGTTTTGTTTTTTCGACGGTCGCCATTTCTTCCGGCGTTTGCTCGATCGGCTCCGTGAAGGCGACCTCCCGGCAGGTCCAGGTGCCAATGATTTGTTCGCGGTTAAACGTTTGCCCGCTCACCAGCGAACGGCAAACCAAGCAAAGCAGCAGGATAAAAATTCTTTTCATGGCAACAGAGGGACTTTCACACGCATAGGTGCGGATAACGAATGGATTTGTCAAAAATTATTCGATGAACCGCCGTGGCCGGAAAGGGACGCGCCCTTGCGTTGGATGTGCCAGGCGAGATGACAATGCACCGTTCTCCCCCGCGTTTTCCATTCGTAAAAAAACGACATGTCCCGGTGAAGCAAAACGGCAAAGATTATTTCGGTGCCAGCTTTATAAAGACCCCGTAGGGCCCCGGGGAGTTTTGGGTTTGGATGGAGTCGGCCAGCACGAACCTCAACGTGATGGTGTAGTCTGTGGCCGCACCAGGAGCGATAATGGGATCGGCGTCGGGACATTGCAACGTCGTGAGGCTACCGGCACCCACACCGGTGTTGTCCAGGTCCAGGGTGAAGTAAAAGTTGCCGTCGTCATCGGCTACCTCGTCCACTTTTCCCGAACCTTTGGTGATGTTCAGGTCACCGGTGGAGCCGGGCGCACACGTCAGGGAACATCCCGTTACGATCTGCATTGTGAGGGGAGAAACGGTTGGCGTCTGGTTCACGACATTGGAAATGCCGACCGAATCGTCCACGACATTGACATCCAGTTGAACGGCATCGTAGTAGTTTTGCCCGATGTATCCACACGGGTCGTTAAACTTATGCTCGATCGTCAGGGAGTAGTTGGGTTTGTGTATGGTCCGGAAAACGCGATATGGCCCCAAGCCGTAAGCGAGCACCTCGGCGATGGAAATCATCCGCGGGCCGCGGCTGGGGCTGAGATTGTTCTTGCATCCGGGTGCATTCGACGTTCCATTCGACTGGTAGAACCATCCATACAAACACACGCCAACGTGCGAACCCCAAAAGAGGATGTCACCATTTCTCATTTTGCCCTGCGGAAGTTGGCCCATATCTTTCATCTCCAAATCTTTGTAATCAGCATTGGCTTTAAAGGCATCGGTCCATTTTTGAGCGTCGGAAATATTCAGTACAAAAAAATTGTACTTGGGTTGGACCGTGATCCGCGCGGCTTGCGTCATGGCCCAAATCATGCCGGTGCAATCCAGGCCATAGATTTTTTTATCCATGCAGCCGCTGGCCGTTGGCGGGATCTGGCGGATGTTGTAATCTTTTGAACCCCAACTATACGCCAGTCCTACCTGCGCGGGACTGTCGTCGCCCGCTGCGGGGTGGGTGTGCTGGCTGTCGTCGGCCAGGTAATAGCCCATCACATACATCCTGGAAAAAAACAATTGTTGTTGTTGAAAGGGTGAGAGCGCTTTGGTTCGGCCCGGTCTTCCGTAGGGATAGTCTTTCAGGAAATCGGGGTCGTTTGCCTTGAGAAAGTCCAGCACGTTTTGCCCGTCGCCGAGAATGATATCCTTCAATTGAATGACCGTGTCTGGGAGGGCGGCCAGGAAGTCTGCCTGCTGGTCGGTGAGGGGCACGTCGGGCGAATCGCCAGGCCCCTGACCGGCGTCGTTGTTACTGTCGGAGCAATGCGTAAAACTTAAAGTGCCCACGACGACGATGAACAAGGATCTGAGGGTTTTCATAGTCAGAGGATTTTGAGGGTTGTTGATGATGCAAAAAAAATCGTTGGGCAACATGTTCCGTCAAGGGGAAGTCAGCCGGAGCGGATACGGGCAGGCCATAAAGGTTGGGAGTGGACGATGGCGTTCAGGAAAAGCGAGGCCGGCAATATGATCGCACGACGCAGCACGGGCACTGTTGTAAAGCAACATAAGGTACTAAAAATCGAACGAAGTGTCCAGGCCAGAAAATCGCGTCGATGTTTGCCGGGATGGAAATCGCGGCTTCAGACAAGCGCCGCCACACGTCCATCCCAAACCAACCGGTGTGAGCCTCCGGACACCGTTTCTTTTTTATGCTTGTTCCTACCGGAGCGACGGCGCTCTGAAAAAGATGAATAGCTTCGAAAACCCTACACACCTTTCTGGACGAATAGCCGATTTAGTATGTTTGCAGGCTGGCCTGTTGGTGTTGGGTGTTCAGTTGTTTTTTTCTAAATCCACGTATTCGATGTCAACGTTTGGTCGCTGTTTTCTAACCCTTGTTAGCGTATTGTTTTCCCTTGCGGCCGCCGCGCAGTGCAACGATTGGGAGCAACTGATCTATTACAAACACGTAACCATCGATGATGTGGCGCGCGACAGGTTCGACAACCTCTACGTGGCCGGAAGCTATCACATCGACGACTTCGTCCTTGGCCCTTACACGTTCCCTATCCCCGCCAGCGGCCACGGGGCCTTTATCGCCAAGTACGACAAAAACTTTTCGCTCGTGTGGGCAACAAACCCGGTTGACACCCAGGGCGCCTTTGCCTCCGAAATTGAAGTAGACGCCAACGACAACATCGTGGTGGCCGGTATCTTCTACTCCTCCATTACCTTTGACTGCATTACATTAACCAGTACGGGCCGTTCCGATATCTTTGTTGTGAACTACACCCCGGATGGTCTCCCGATGTGGGCGACAAGCTCCAGCGGAGCAGACGATGAGAATCCGGCAGGCCTGACCATATCCGCCAATGGAAACATCATTTTGGCGGCAATCTTCGTAGAGCGCAGCAGTGTTACCCCCTGGCTAACGGACCCGGACGTGGCCATGGGCGGCGTACCGGTCATCACGGGGGCAGTCAGCCAGATCGATGGCGGATATGATTCTTTTGTCGCGGCCATTCGCCCGAACGGAACAGTGGCCTGGACAAAAGGCGTCGGCGGTGAAGGCAACTTATACGATTACATCCAGGACATCAAAACCGACTCGCACGACAATGTCATCTTTACCGGCTACTTCGCCTCGCCACAGCTTTCGTTCGACGGCCATATCGTTCACAGCTTTACAGTTTCCGAAAACTTCTTTTTCGTGAAGCTCACACCCGACGGCCACACCCTGTGGGCACGAGAGAGCGAAGGAGGCGTGGACCAGGGTGGATATGGTGTGGCGGTCGACAGCCAGGACAACATCTTTGTGGCCGGCCGGTTTTACGGCCCAGGTACGAAGTTCGGAACGATCGACATTGTCAACAACGGCGAAGCAGATGCCTTTGTGACAAAAGTAGACCCCGATGGAATTCCCCTGAGTGCCCGCTCCATTGGTGATACGGGGTTCGACTCCGGAACGCAAGTGGAGGTGGATAGCCAGGATCGCGTTTTGGTGTCGGCCTACTACTACAGCTACCTCCTGGACATCGGCCCCTACAGCTCGACAAAATCCGAATTCCAAGCCGATTCTTTTATCGCCACCCTTTCCAACGACCTGGCTACCGTAGAATGTGCCCGTTTTGTTACCGGTCCCGGAGAGGACATTGTCTGGAACATGGAACTGGACTTCGGCGACAACGCCTGGCTGATGGTCGACAACGTGCTTAACACCGGCGCCTCCGTCTTTGGATCAAAGATCGTCGACGATCCCGATGTCTGGTCTGTCGTCGCGTCCGTTGGCAACAATCCTTCGCCCTACGTTAACGATCCGCAGCCGCCACCGGCCACGGATATCTCGTTGGGCTCCGATGTCACCATTTGCCATGGCGAAAAAGTGAAGTTGTCGCCCGGCCAGCGCTGCAATGCGCAATACCTGTGGAGCACGGGCAGCACCAACAGCGCCATAGAAGTAACGCAGGCCGGAACATACTGGGTAGACGTGACATGGCAAGGCAACACCGTCCACGATGAGATCGAGATCTTCAATCCTGCACCGATCATGTTCACGCTGGGCAACGATCAGCTGATCTGCCCCGGTAATTCCGTCGCGTGGAACCTTCCCGTATTTGATGATGTCACCTATCTATGGAGCGACGGCAGCACCGCCACCACAAAGACCGTGAGCACCACGGGCACTTATTGGGTCAAAGTTTCCAACACCTGCCAAACGGTGAGCGATACCGCGAAGGTAACGGTGAAACTTCCCCCGGTCGTCGATCTTGGAAATGACCTGCAGCTCTGCGCCGGAAAAGAAGCCAGCCTGAGCTATACGGCCGGACCAGGAGAGACGATCAAATGGTCGGACGGAAGCACGGCAACCGCACTGGCGATCACAGCACCCGGCACGTATACGATCACCGTCTCGAACGGATGCACGATCGCAACGGATGAGGTAGGGGTGACCCTAAGCCCTCTGCCGGTCGTAGACCTTGGCGAGGATCAAAAGTTGTGTGATGGAAAAGAAGTGCACCTGTCATATGCCCCCAAGACCGGCGAAACCGTGCAATGGTCGGATGGCAGCACTTCACCAACCCTGACCATCGAACAAGCCGGAACCTACGGCATCACCGTCACCAACCGCTGTGGCGCGGCACAAGACGAAGTGCTGGTCACGATAAAAGACCCCGGAGAATTCCTGATCCCCAACGTGATCACGCCAAACGGCGACAACAAGAACGACTATTTTCAATTGCCCGACAATGTTCAGGACGGCTCACTAACGGTCTACAACCGTTGGGGTGAACGCATTTTCACCACCTCCAGCTACGAAAACAACTGGCCCCAGGCAAGCCTCAGCACAGGCGTATACTTTTATACCCTGCGCAGCAAGTGTATTCCCGATCAGAAAGGGATGATTCAGTTGATCCATTAAGAACACGGAGCAATTCTAAAAAACAACATCCACCCTGCAACGCGCAAGATGGATGTTGGGTGTAAAGTACCAGACGTTATCAGAACTGTCTAATAATCCGTCTTAGCATAATCATAGATCTTCAATTCATCGACATAAAATTTACCGGCGATGTTCTGGTCGTTGCCACCAGCGATATCGGCTTGCGCACCAAACAGTGTGCCCCATCCGGTGTCCTGGCCAGCGGCGGCTTTTTCACCGTTGATGTAGATGCGCATGGTTTCATTTGTGCCGTTAATACCCGCCCGGTCCCACACCGCGGCCACGCGTAGCCACTGGCCGTTGTAGACGTTGAAGTTTGTACTGCTGATGATGGCCGTGGTACCACCCAGCGTGAGTTCAAACCACAGCGCGTCGGACAGTCCATCTCCAATGTAGTCATAGCTCACAAATCCCAAGCCGCAATCCAATCCATAAGGCCCATCGAAGATGCGATACGGGTTGTTTGAATAGGCGACGGGCGATTGGTTTTGACGGAAGTAACAGACAATAGCACCCCGCTCGGGGTTGATCACCGTACCGGGATCTGTCATGACGACGTTGTGCAGCCGTTGGCCCACGAAATAAGTGCCCGGCGCGATCGTGATACCGTTGCCCTTTTTGGCTGGTGCATATTCGTGGTTGGCCGGGCTATTGAGGCCGTCACCGCCAGTGTAGAACGACAAGTCCGGACCCACGCGGCTGTTTAACACTTCGGTGTCGGAGCCCAACGTATTCCAAAAGACGAGGTGGCCCTTGCACAAGGTCACGTGGAGTGGCCCTTTTTCGGTTCCCTTAAGATATTGCTTGAGCTCGGTCGCGCTAAACGATTCCTGGTAGGTGGAGTACCCCTTCTTTTCCACGCGAATGGTAAAGTTATCTTCGTAGTCGGGCAGGGTCAGGCGCGTGATCTCGGCGTGAATGCTCCGTTGGAGGAGGAGCCCATGTGACTTGCTGAAGATCGATACCATGGCTTCGGTACACTTGTCTTCCACCGTGTCGCAGACCGACACGGCAATATGAAAATTGAACGTTTTGACATGCGGGAAGTTGAAAGTTGCATACCCGAAATCTTCCGCGCGGTGATCACCGACCGACAACACTTCGGGCACAAATTCGAAAACCTTGCCCTTGCCGACCGGCAGCGAAAAGTCGAGCGGGGCGACCACGAGGTTCGCCATACCAGAGTGTTTATGAGGTGAAGCAAAGAGCACGGCTCCCCACTGGTTGAGCACCACGAAGTCGGACAAGAGGTAGTTGCCCGGCAACAGGGATAGGGGCTCGCTGACAAACTTTCCATTGACATTGATCAGCGACAACTTCTTTCCAGTCTGGACAGGCTGGTGTGCAGCATCATTAACAGTAACGACGACAAAAGCGGCTTCCGCCAGGTCGTCTTCGGTTCGACCCGCCATATCAGAAGGGGCGGTATAATGGAAGCTAAACTGTACCTGTTGTTCAACAGGCACTCCTTCGTCCTGTTTCTGACAGGAGAGAAGCAACAACGCACATGCCCAGCCTGTGGCACGTACCAGAGTTTGAGTTAATCTTTTCATAGGGGGGTTGTTTAAGTATGAAATCGAAAAATTCAGTCGCGTTCAGACAATAAATAAATCAACCGGAAAAGGAAAGAAGGGTGTGACCATCGAGGGCCTTGCGTGCTTGGCTCCGCGCAAGGGAGCTCAGTGAGAAGAAAGGGAATGCCTGCTACACAATACTACACGGTGCTGTATAACCGTTTCTAACATCAATCGTTTTCATGAACACGAGTTCATTTCGAAATCTCCATAAACGCATTGGGTTTGTCAATGAAAAAAAATTATATCGTATGTGGCGTTGGAACAATGCACGACGCGAGGAATCAAATCAAATTATTTTGCGTGCTTATTGATTTGGAGTGGCTCTTGGGGTGCTACAAAAAGTGAACCAGCCTGTGGACGATGCTCCCTGTTTATACGGATGATGAGTTAAAATAAATAGTTGCACCATAGTGTTGATGATTAAGACGATTTGAGCCTGGTGAAATGTTGTGCATTACTTCGAATTCATCGAGGTACTCATGGTGCTGAACTTGTACCAACGGCCCTTGGCACTGTAGGAGGCCTTTGTCTTGGATGTTGACGTCACAACAGGAAGTTTGCTTCCTTTGTTTTTAATTTTTTTTGGGTGACTTTTTTTGCAGAGGTGAATGGCCAGCTGTATCCATTGCAGAACGGAGGCAGGAGTGGGCTGAGGGTGATAAAGGTGGATTCTGTTGTAGGCTAGGACGGAAGCGAGTGTGTGAGGTTGATGGAACAAACGAGGTTTCAATCACAAATTGTGTTCAAACGGCTGAATATTTTTTTTATTAGACGGGGAACGGAACACTGATCCACAGATCTTAAAATATTTTCTAAATAGTATTTGCAGATGCTTTTCTTTTTTTTCTACTTCGATGCATCAGATTTTCATCAGTACCCAGGACGTTGGCGAAATTTCGAAAAAAGCGTTTTGAGTGTGAAGTTCCTGGTTGGATACTTGGGCCCGGGCGAAGAATATCTCCTTAATATCAGCGCTTCAAAGAAGGTCTGTGGTTCCGTAAGGATTGCCAATGCGGTCATTGACATTCTGAGAGATTTGGTGTTTCAGAGAAAAAATCGTTAAGCAAGGCTCATTTACAAACAAATCTAATGGTAAGATCAACTATAATCGCATTTTTGCTCCTCAACACATGCTGTGAGGCGCAGATTCTTAGCAAAATAACATCCGATCATATTAGGATCGATCAGGCTGGGCCTCGCGATGCGATGATCGCACCAATAATCATAACGACTGAGAAAGTACAGGTAGTCTCTCCTGAATCGTTTGTTCAAGTCGATAAACGCTTGTTTGAATCTTTGTCTGAATATATTAAGAGCACCGGGGATTTACTTCGCGAAGGCGAGCTGAACGAATTTGGGGTGTTTAAAGTTACGCGCTTTATTGATGGTCAAGCAGAGATCTACTTTACGGGTGCACGAAAGAAGTCAGTTCATTTCTTTAAAGAATTTAGAACGCGTTTGAAAGACCTAGGATCACCGTAAGAGTTAGTTCAGAGAGTTGACAAGACTTTGGCCAGGATTGACTATTAACGATGTTCGGCAAGAAGAAAGTGATTATCTGAGATCATATCTGGCTTGCTGGATTTATATATTGTAATATTTTCAAAAGATGGTCAATAAGCGCCGATCGATCCGCTCTCGGAAGTAGCCCAGAGATGGTCCCGTATGTATTTGGTAATGACAATCCATTCAATTTCAAAAAATCCTGCTGCCCTCAATGGGAAATTTAGGCTACTCTCAGTAAGAAGGCAACCTCAGATTAATTGAATGGGCTCGACCAAAGAATTGTCGAAAATGACAGTCTTCAACACTGTGTTATGTGCCTTCACTTCGGCAATCAGTTTGTCTTTGTCCGCATCTTCACCAATGCAGATCTTCTCGCCATCAGCCGTCTTTAAGAAAGCCTTGTAATGCTGGTGGTGGATGTCGATTGTCCGCGTTAGTTGTCGGAAGGTCTGGACGCTGTTTACCCGGTTTATGAAAATCTTTTCCAGTC
>CBIHQM010000219.1:0-11096 GCA_966211885.1 uncultured Chryseolinea sp. | reverse complement strand
CAGGTCCTCCACGCCTTCTCGGCACCGGAAGCCCACCTCCTCGACCATCCTTTTGAATGCCCGCACGAGCGACTGGAATTCCACAACCGCCTTCATCACCGCAGCACCGCACTGAATCGCGTCGTTGAAGAGATCAGTCAAGCGTCTGAACCACCATCCTTATGGTTGGAAGAAAAATTGGCAGATGTGATTTGGCTTTTATTGAACGAAGAAAAGAAACTCCTCTCCCTTCGTGCGGGCTTGCCGGTGCTCAAGTCCTCCACCCGCGCCGAGATCTTGCGCCGGCTTCTTCACGTCACCGACTACATTCATACCCACCTTGACAAAGATATTTCCCTCGAGCAGTTGTCGCGCATCGCCTGTCTTTCCAAGTTTCATTTCTTGCGTCTGTTCAAAGTGGCTTTCCGGGCCACCCCCTATCAGTTCATCAACGCCGAGCGCATTCGCAGGGCGAAAAAAATGATGCAACACACCCGGCTAGAAGTACAAGACATTGCCAGGACGTTGGGCTATGAAAATGCAAGTGCCTTTAGCCGGATGTTTTTCCGGCACGTAGGTGTGTATCCTTCACAACTGCGAGGTTGAAAATCATACGGGTCCTGACGATTATTCCTCCGCCTGAGAACTGGCTTCGGTCTTGGGTAGGTTTTGTCTGCGCGTGCCGCCGTAAAGTTCATATTCCAACAGGCGACAGTCGATCTTCGCGGTAAAAAATTCGATGCGTCGCGAGGCTTTCAATCCTATTTTCTTGGCTAAGTCCAGGTTGCCCGTGAAAATATAACCGAGATAGCCCTGGCATTTCTTTTTCATAAAATCACCCACGCGCGAGTACGTACCCTCCAACTCAGAGATCTCGCCAAGACGTTCACCATATTCCGGGTTGAAATAAACCACGCCAGGTTTTTCGGGCAGCGCAGTCTCTTCGAAATCACATTGTTGAAATTGTATAAGCGAATCCACGCCAGCGTTCTCGGCGTTCACTTTGGAAATTGTCGCAGCATCCAGACTAATGTCGGATGCCACAATGGTGAGCCCCGGCACTTCGATGACTTGGTTTCGAATGATCTCCAATTCCTTTTGGTACAGGTCGTCAGTATAGCCCAGCACGTGCATGAACGAATAGTCGCTCCGGTACAGACCGGGCACACGTTTCGTCGCCAGCAGGGCGGCCTCTATCGCTACCGTACCCGAGCCACACATGGGATTGATGAACGGTGACACGCGATCCCATTTCGTGGCCATCACCGTGGCGGCCGCGAGCGCTTCCAACATGGGCGCCTTGCCTGGAATTTTACGATAACCGTGTTTGGCCAGCGTTTCACCCGAGGTATCGATAAAAACCTCGGCGCGATCGTCTTTCCAATACAAATGGATCACCGCCCCGGTCAGCTCGTTCCCAGAATCAGGACGCTGTCCCGTTTCACTGCGCATGCGATCGACGATGGCGTCTTTCACCTTCACGTTGACAAACATGTTGTTGTTCACGGTTGGATGATCCACGTTGCTGGTCACCGAGAAATAGCCATCCTTCGCCAGGATCGTCTCCCAGGGCATGCCGTTCAGCACGCGGTATAACACGTCGGGGTGGTTCACCTTGAATTCCTTCAAGGCATAGTGCACCTGGCTGGCACAACGCAGGTTTAGGTTGAGACGGATGCAATCCTTCACGGTGCCCTCCAGTTCAACGCCGGTGGAAAACGTGCGCACGGGCACAAAGCCCAGGTCTACCACTTCGCGTTCCAGGTAGGGAGACAATCGTTTGTTGCAGGTGACGATGATGCGGCGGGGTGTCGTGAATATCTTCATGATCGGTGCGCAAACATACCCATACTTTTTCAACTCGCCCAGCCGGGGAAGAATTTGAAATATTCCCTCCCAATCCAGCAAAATGATTCGTATTTTTGCGGCTCAAAATCCTGATCAATCTCCATGATTTTATTCTTCCGTTCGAAGGCCAACACTCTGTACGCGGTTGGTGTGGCGCAGCCTTTGCAAAATTCTGATATTGAGAAACTTACCTGGCTATTCGGCGAGGCCCAACCCCTGCCCGAAACGCAGGTGGCCGGCTACTTCGTGGGACCCCGCAAGGAAATGATCACCCCCTGGAGCACCAACGCCGTGGAGATCACCCAAACCATGGGCATCGCCGGTATCCAGCGGATTGAAGAGTTCTTCACCGTGAAAGGCGCCGACGCCAAGCACGACCGCATGCTCCAGGTGCTCTACACCACGCTGGACCAGGACCTCTTCACCATCCACCACACCCCCGAACCCATCCTGGCGATCGACGACATCGGGACCTACAGCGCCAAGGAAGGCCTGGCCCTGAACCAAGAGGAAATCGATTACCTGGAAAACGTGAGCCGCGAACTCGGCCGGAAGCTCACCGACAGCGAAGTGTTTGGCTTCTCACAAGTGAACTCCGAACATTGCCGCCACAAGATCTTCAACGGCACGTTCATCATCGACGGCGAAGAGAAAACGTCCACCCTCTTTCAACTCATCAAAAAGACCTCGAAAGAACACCCCAATTTCATCGTCTCGGCCTATAAGGACAACGTGGCCTTCATCAAGGGTCCCCGCATCGAACAATTTGCTCCTGCACGCCAGGACATCGCCGATTACTTCAAGATCGAAGACATCGACTCCGTGATCTCCGTGAAAGCGGAAACCCATAATTTTCCCACCACGGTAGAACCCTTCAACGGGGCTGCTACCGGTTCGGGTGGCGAGATCCGCGACCGGCTGGCCGGTGGAAAAGGTTCTCTGCCCCTGGCGGGAACGGCGGTTTACATTACTTCCTATCCCCGGCTGGAAGGCGATCGTCCCTGGGAGAAAAAATTCGAAGCCCGTCCATGGCTTTATCAAACCCCGGAAGAGATCCTCATCAAAGCGTCGGATGGCGCTTCCGATTTTGGTAATAAATTCGGTCAACCCCTCATTGGCGGAAGCGTGCTCACGTTCGAGCATTTTGAAGGCGAAAAAAAATTCGGTTTCGACAAAGTGATCATGCTGGCCGGCGGCGTAGGCTATGGCAAAGAGAAGGACAGCAAGAAAGAACACCTCCAGGCCGGCGACAAGATCGTGTTGCTTGGTGGAGATAACTACCGCATCGGCATGGGCGGTGGCGCCGTATCGTCCGTGGCCACCGGCGAATATGGGAACTCGATCGAGTTGAACGCCATTCAACGCTCCAACCCGGAAATGCAGAAGCGCGTGATGAACGCGATCCGCGCCATGGTGGAGTCGGACATCAATCCCATTGTCTCCATTCACGACCACGGCGCAGGCGGCCACCTGAACTGTCTTTCCGAATTGCTGGAGGAAACCGGTGGTGCCGTACACCTGGATAAATTGCCTGTCGGCGATCCGACCCTGTCCGACAAAGAGATCATCAGCAACGAGTCGCAAGAGCGCATGGGCCTGGCCATCAAAGCCAAGGACGCCGAGATGCTCCGCACGGTTTCCGCCCGCGAGCGCGCCCCTTTCTACGAAGTCGGCGAAGCCACGGGTGCCCATGAACTCATCTTCGACAAAAAAGGACAAGCGGCAACACCGTTCGATCTGAAAGTGAACCATCTTTTCGGTTCATCCCCCAAAACCATCCTTCGCGATGCCACCCAACCCACCACGTACAGGCCAGTGGAGTATGTGGCGGCAAAAATAACCGAATACCTCCACCACGTCCTGCAACTGGAAGCAGTGGCCTGCAAAGATTGGTTGACCAACAAAGTCGACCGCTCTGTTACCGGCAAAGTGGCCACGCAACAAACCTGCGGCCCTATACAGCTGCCGTTGAACAATGTGGCCGTTATGGCACTCGATTACCTGGGGAACAAAGGGGTAGCAACCGGCATCGGCCATGCACCCGGCGTGGCCCTGATCGACCCCGCGGCGGGCAGCCTGATGGCGATCGCCGAATCGCTGACCAACCTCGTGTGGGCTCCGCTCACGCACGGCCTGAAGGGCGTTTCCCTTAGCGCGAACTGGATGTGGCCTTCCAAAAATAAAGGCGAAGACGCGCGGTTGTACAGCGCCGTGCAGGCCGTGAGTGATTTCAGCATCGCGTTGGGCATCAACATCCCGACCGGAAAGGATTCGCTTTCCATGACGCAGAAATATCCCAACGGCGATGTGGTGTTTGCCCCGGGCACGGTCATCATCAGCGCGGTGGGTGAAGTGGAAGATATTACCAAGACCGTCTCTCCTGCCCTGCAGCCTGTGAACGGATCGAAACTGTTATACATCAACCTTTCCCAAGACACATTCAAACTCGGGGGCAGCAGCCTGGCGCAGGTGTTGAACCTGCTCGGCAATGAGACGCCAACCGTGAAAGACGCTGCATATTTTGCCAAGGGATTTGAAGCCTTGCAACAACTCATCCGCAAAGGACTGGTGCTGGCCGGCCACGACATTTCCGAAGGTGGTTTGATCACGGCGTTACTGGAGATGTGCTTCCCCGTTCCCAACGTCGGTCTCTCACTGAATGTGGGTGGACTGGGCGACGACCTCGTGAAGATCCTCTTCAACGAAAATCCGGGGGTGGTCATCCAGGTGAACGACGCCACGACGGTGACGTCCATCCTAAACCAGGCCGGCATTTCCGCCTTCGCCCTGGGCACTGTTTCGTCCGAGCGCAAACTATCCCTCCAGCACCCGACGAACACGTTGTCGCTGGACATCGACGCGCTGCGCGACACCTGGTTCAAAACTTCCTTCTTGCTCGACAGCCGTCAGCGCCCCGTTGCGCACGCCACGAAACGTTTTGAGAACTACAAGAAGCACATACTACAGTACAAACTTCAGCCGAAGTTCGACGGGCAATTCAGCACCTATGGCATTGATCCCACACGCAGAAAGGCCTCCGGTCTCAAAGCCGCGATCATTCGCGAAAAGGGGGTGAACGGCGATCGTGAGATGGCCTATGCGCTCTACCTGGCGGGATTCGATGTGAAGGATGTGCACATGACCGACCTGGTGTCGGGGCGCGAAGATCTTTCGGATGTGAAGATGATCGTGTTCGTAGGGGGCTTCTCCAACTCGGATGTGTTGGGCTCCGCCAAAGGCTGGGCCGGTGCTTTCCTCTACAATCCCAAAGCCAAACAGGCGCTGGATAATTTCTATGCGCGTCCCGACACGTTGAGTCTCGGGGTGTGCAACGGTTGCCAGTTGATGATGGAACTCGGCTTGTTGTATCCCGAGTGGAAAGATCACCCCAAAATGCATCACAACGGCTCAGGCAAATTCGAATCCACGTTTATCGCCGTCACGGTCCCTGAAAATAATTCGGTGATGCTCGGCAGTATGAAGGGCTCCACCCTCGGTGTGTGGCTCGCACACGGCGAAGGACAGTTCCGCTTGCCCGACGATCGCTCAAAATTTAATGTTGCCGCCGCCTACACACAGACAGAATATCCAGGCAATCCGAACGACTCGGATTTTGCCACAGCGGCCCTTTATTCGAAAGATGGACGGCATTTGGCCATCATGCCACACATCGAAAGATCGCTTTTCCCTTGGAATTGGGGCTTTTATCCTTCCGATCGGAAAACGGATAAGATCTCTCCCTGGATCGAACCGTTTGTCAACGCCAGGGAGTGGGTGAAAAAACATTCTTAACTTTCTCAACAAAGGTTCTGGTCATCTGTTGTTCTGGTGTTTGAATAGCCTTATATTCAAATCAGAATAACAGGTGACCCTATGAAGAAGCTATTACCCTCTCTCTCCTTTATCTGCCTGGTTTTTATGGCTAGTTGCCTTGGCTACAAAGAGCTACCGGTGGAGTATGACTACAGCTACAAAGGCAATTTCAAAAAATACAAAACGTTCGACATCATGAAGCCCGCAGGTCCTGCCGATTCGAGCATGACCAACGAAGTGATTGAAAAATCGATCATCCAGCGGATGAAATTTCTCGGCTACCGACAGAATTCCAATAAGCCTCACCTGATCATCGGTTTCAAAATGTTCGACGACAGTCTCCGTTTCAACGGCTACAACCAGCCCGAAATTGAAGAATGGGTAAAGACACAAAACGAGAACGTTGACTACGATCCCCAGAAATTTGCCATGAACACGGGCACACTGCTCATCCAGTTCTACGACCGGCGCCAAAACCGCTCCATCTGGCAAGGCTATGCCACCACCCAATACGGTTCCATCGATTTCAATAACAGTCGCCACCTGCGCAATGCTGTTATCTCCATCCTGGATAAATACCGTTTCTGGGCCGAAGGATTCATGGAAGGCGCCACCGCCACGGCCGAGGAAAAAGACCTCTAAAATTTTAGGCCGGGATTACTATTTCCAAAAAATAATTCTACATTTGCAATCCCAAAATAAGGGTGCCAGTGCCCTTTTTGGCGGTTTTGTCCGATGGTGTAACTGGCAACACGCCTGATTTTGATTCAGGAAAGTCCAGGTTCGAGCCCTGGTCGGACAACGAAAGTAAAATCCCGGTCATTGAGGCCGGGATTTTATTTGTTTGCAACCCGGACTTTTTGGAGTCGACAGGCCCGGGTGCAAGCCGAATGAACGAAAATGGATAATATCCCATGGCGGTAAAGATTTTCAGCGGAAGAGCTACAACCTACCTGGCAGAAAAAATTGCCAATGCGTACGGCGAGCCTTTGGGTGAAGTGAACTATCAGCAGTTCAGCGACGGTGAAATGTCGCCCTTCATCACCGAGTCAGTTCGCGGCCATGAGGTCTTTATCATCCAATCTACTTTTCCCCCCTCCGATCATTTGATGGAACTGTTGCTGATGGTCGACGCCGCCAAGCGTGCCAGCGCCTCCAGCATCAACGTGGTGATCCCTTATTTCGGATACGCCCGCCAGGATCGCAAGGACAAACCCCGGGTGGCTATTGCCGCCAAGCTGATTGCCAACCTCATTTCGGCTGCCGGCGCCAACCGCATCATGGCCTGCGACTTGCACGCCGACCAAATCCAAGGCTTCTTCGACATCCCGGTGGATCACCTGGATGGCTCTTATATTTTTGTGCCCTACCTCAAATCGCTCGGCTTGAGCGACATCATGTTTGCTTCACCCGACGTTGGGGGCATCAAACGCGCCCGCAGCTTTGCCAAGTTCTTTGACGCCGAGCTGGCCGTATGCGATAAATACCGCAAGGAAGCCAACAAGGTGGAATCCATGCGCCTCATAGGCGAAGTGGAAGGCAAAGACGTGGTCCTGGTAGACGACCTGATCGACACCGCCGGCACCATCTGCAAGGCCGCCGTGCTGCTGAAGGAAAAAGGTGCCAAGTCGGTACGCGCCGTGTGTACCCACCCCGTATTGTCGGGAAAGGCCTACGAAAACATCGAGAACTCGGTGTTGGAAGAATTGGCCGTGAGCGACACGATCCCGCTGAAACAGCAAGCCAGCAAGATCAAAGTACTTTCGGTGTCCACGCTTTATGCAAAGGCGATCCGCAAGATCCATGATAACGAATCGATCAGTTCACTCTTTATCAAACTTTAACATTCGAATTTTCAATTATCAATTAAATAATAAACACTTATGAAAACCATTGAGATTATAGGGTATCGACGAGCAAATCTCGGTAAGGCTGGTTCACAAAAATTGAGAGACGAAGGTCTTGTTCCCTGCGTATTGTACGGAGGCAACGAGCAGATCCACTTCTACTCTCCCATGATCCTCTTCCGCGACCTCGTGTACACGAACGAAGCGCACTTTGTGCACATCAACATCGAAGGCCTGGAGGCGCAAGCCATCCTGCAGGAAGTTCAGTTCCACCCGGTGAGCGAGATCATCCTGCACGCCGATTTCCTTCGCATCAGCGAAGACAGAAAGATCAAGATGAACATCCCGGCCCGTCTGGTAGGTCAGGCTCCTGGTGTATCCAAAGGTGGTACGCTGGTGCAAAAGAGATCTTCCCTGAAGGTTTACGCTTTCCCGAAAGACATGCCCGATCACATCGACGTAGATGTTACGGCCCTGGATTTCCACCACGCCATTAAAGTGGGCGATATCAAATCTGCCGGTCTGGAGTTCATGGACCCCAAACAGGCTTCTGTTGCCGTAGTAGAAGTGCCCCGCGCTGCTAAAATGGCTGCTGAAGAAGCTGCTGCCGCTCCTGCGGAAGGTGCCGCTGCTCCGGCTGCTGCTGCTGCCGCCGCTCCCGCTGCGAAGAAAGCTGAAGCCCCTAAGAAAGAAGAAGGCAAGAAGTAATCGCCACGCGCTTATAAAATTGAAAATCCCCCGGCCAACACCGGGGGATTTTTTGTTTATTGCCATGACCATAATTTTTCTTTTTTAGCGTATGAAATACCTCGTTGCCGGATTGGGGAACATCGGTGCAGAATATGAGCTTACCCGCCACAACATCGGCTTCCTGGTGCTGGATCAACTGGCCGACCAACACAAGGTCGAATTCACGTTGCAGCGCCACGCCGAGACAACCGACTTTCGGTTCAAGGGGAAAACGATCCACCTGATCAAACCCACCACCTACATGAACCTGAGTGGAAAAGCGGTAGCCTACTGGTTGCAGGAGCTGAAAATCCCTAAAGAAAACCTTCTGGTGATCATGGACGACATTGCATTGCCCTTCGGCAGCCTGCGCCTGCGCCCCAAGGGAAGCTCGGCCGGTCACAACGGACTGAAGAACATCGAACTGCTGCTGAACGGACAAGACTATGCGCGCCTGCGCTTTGGCGTGGGCAACGCCTTTGGCAAGGGACAGCAAGCCGACTATGTGCTCAGCAATTTTTCAAAAGACGAATTCAAACAATTGCCTGATCTGATGATCAAGGCCAATGAGATGGTATTGTCGTTCTGTACGCAGGGTGTGGAACGGACGATGAGCCAGTATAACGATTGATCATTTCAAAAAAATAGCATCATGAAACACCAGGTACACGTGGCGATCCAGGTCGTCCCCATCGCTCAAATCCCCCACTACCCCATCATCGACAAAGCGATCGAGGTTATTGATGCCTCGGGCGTCAACTATCGCGTGGGAGCCATGGAAACGGTTATGCAAGGCGACTATGACACCATCATGGACGTTGTCCGGCGGGCGCAGGAGGCCTGCTTTGAAGCGGGGGCCGATGAGGTGGTGGTGGCCTTGAAAGTGCATGCACGCAAACGCGGGGACATCACCTGGGAAGAGAAGCTTGAGAAATACGAAGAGGGGCATTTAGCCCCTCTCGTGAGATAATTTTAGCGTCAAAAGTAGCCAGTAGTCAGTAGCCAGTAGTCCATAGTCAATAACAGCCTGCCGGATTCGTCTGGCGTCGCTTAGTTTCATTAACTCACTACGGCGCCGGGCATCACCACTTCGTTGGGCTGCAGTAGACGCAGTTTTCCATCGCCGTCTTCGGCCATGAGGATCATGCCTTGTGATTCGATGCCCATCATCTTGCGAGGGGCCAGGTTGGCGATGAGCGTTACCTGCTTGCCCACCATTTCTTCGGGCGTGTAGTGCTTGGCTATTCCGCTCAGCACGGTGCGCTTGTCCACGCCGGTGTCGACCGTGAGTTTTAGCAGCTTGTCGGACTTCGGCATTTTCTCGGCGGTCAGCACGCGGCCGACACGGATGTCGAGCTTGGCGAAGTCGTCGAAGGTGACCTCGTTCTTTAGCGGTGTCACAGCGTGGGCCACCGGGTTCATGCTCGCCTTCTTGGCGTGCAGTTTCTCCAGTTGTCGTGCGATGACATCGTCTTCTATTTTTTCGAACAGCAACGACGACACCCCTAGTTCATGGCCTTCCGTCAGCAGTGTGTCGGAGCCTGCATCGGTCCAGTGGCTGGTCTTCAGGTTCAGCATCTCGTTGATGCGCGCCGCACTGAAGGGCAGGAACGGCTCGGCCGCGATGGCGAGGTTGGCCTACACGTTCCAAGTTACCTTCGTTCTTCACCAACTTCCACGGTTCGGTGTCGGCCAGGTATTTGTTTCCCAAACGGGCCAGGTCCATCAGTGCCGCCGTGGCTTCGCGGAAACGGTATTGTTCCAACGCCTCGGCTATGCGGTCAGGTTGCTCGCGTAACGCTGCGATCACTGCCTCGTCGATGGGTTGCAAGGCGCCTTTTACAGGCACCTGATTGTTGAAATTCTTTTGTGTCAGCACCAAAGCGCGGTTCACAAAGTTCCCAAAAATGTTCACGAGCTCGCTGTTGTTGCGCGTCTGGAAATCCTTCCAGGTAAATTCGCTGTCTTTGGTTTCCGGCAAATTCGTGAGCAGGCTATAGCGCAGCACATCGGGTTTGTCCGGGAAATCTTCCAGGTACTCGTGCATTTCGATAGACCATCCGCGGCTGGTCGACATCTTGTCGCCTTCCAGGTTCATGAACTCGTTGGCCGGCACGTTGTCGGGCACGATAAACTCACCGTGCGCATGCAACATGATGGGAAAGATGATGCAATGGAAAACGATATTGTCCTTGCCGATGAAGTGCACCAGCTTGGTCTCGTCGTCTTGCCAGTATTTTTTCCAATCGTCGGCCGCTACGGTTCCGAATTTGCGTTGGGGTTGGGCATAGACCAATTTGCCCGAGCTCATTTCCTCAAAGAATGCGCGGGTGGCCGAGATGTAGCCGATGGGGGCGTCGAACCAAACGTAGAGCACCTTTCCCTCCGCGTCCGGCAGCGGCACCTTGATGCCCCAGTTGAGATCGCGCGTCATGGCACGGGGTTGGAGGCCAGCGTCAATCCAGGATTTGCACTGGCCGTAGACGTTGGTCTTCCAATCGTCGGCGTGGCCTTTCAGGATCCATTCCTTCAACCAGCCTTCGTATTGTTCCAGGGGCAGGTACCAGTGTTTGGTCTCGCGCAGCACGGGCACGTTGCCGGTGATGGTAGACCGCGGGTTGATGAGGTCGCGCGGGCTCAGCGATGAGCCACACTTCTCGCACTGATCGCCGTAGGCATTGGGATTGCCGCACTTGGGGCAGGTGCCAACGATGTAGCGATCGGCGAGGAAGAGCTTGGCTTCGTCGTCGTAGTATTGTTCCGATACCTCCTCATTCAGCAGTCCTTTGTTGAACAGCGCAAGGAAGATCTCCTGCGACGTCTGGTGGTGCAGGGCTTCGCTGGTCCGGTGATAGATATCGAAGGCGATGCCCAGCTTTT
>CBIHQM010000218.1:0-11170 GCA_966211885.1 uncultured Chryseolinea sp. | reverse complement strand
AATACTCCACGCTCGGCAAGCTGAATGCCGACCGCAGCAATGTGGTCTGGGTTTGCCATGCCCTGACGGGCAGCGCCGATTTCACCGACTGGTGGAGCGGGCTTTTCAATGAAGGGAGATTCTTCGACCCACGCCAATATTTTATTATTTGCGCCAACGTACTGGGCGGATGCTACGGCTCCACCGGCCACTTGTCGCTGAATCCTGAAACGGGCAAGCCCTATTATCATACCTTTCCTACGCTGACCAACCGCGACGTCGTGCAGGCTTTTGATTTGCTCCGCCAATCCCTGGGCATCGAGCAGGTGCACACGCTCATCGGGGGCTCGCTGGGCGGACAGCAGGTATTGGAATGGGCCGTGCAACAACCCGATGTTTTTCAACACATCATTCCCATCGCCACAAACGCCGTGCATTCGCCATGGGGCATCGCCTTCAATGAAGCACAGCGCATGGCGATCGAAGCCGACGCTACGTGGAAAGAGAACGATCAACGCGCCGGCACCGAAGGCTTAAAAGCTGCCCGCGCCATCGGCATGATTTCGTATCGCTACTATGACACCTATGGCCAGACCCAAGCGGAGAAAAGCGACGAGAAGATAGACGACTTCAGAGCGGCCACTTACCAACGTTATCAGGGCCAGAAGCTGGCCAACCGTTTCAACGCGTTCACCTACTACAGCCTTTCCAAGATGATGGACAGCCAGAACCTGGGACGCAACCGTGGTGGCATCGTAGCCGCGTTGAAATCCATCAAAGCAAGAACGCTGGTGGTAGGGATTGACTCCGATATTTTGTTTCCCCTCAGCGAGCAAAAATTCCTTACCGAAAACATTCCGAATGCACGCCTGGAGGTGATGACCTCACTCTATGGCCACGACGGTTTTTTGGTTGAGTTTGAACAATTGAGCAGCCACATAAAAAAATTCTTCCTCGAAGACCTCGTCCCGGTGGAAGTAAAGATCCGATAACAGCAAATTAAACGAACGATATGTCAGCAGAAAAGAACAACACCTCACACACCAAACATCGTCACCTCAAGCTGGGCCTCTTCGGTTTTGGCTGCGTGGGCCAGGGATTGTATCACGTATTGGACGAAACACCCGGCATTAAAGCAGAGATCAAACGCATTTGCGTAAAACATAAAAATAAAACACGTCCCCTGTCGGAAGACCTGTTCACGTTCAGCAAAGAAGACATCCTCAACGACCCGGATATCGATGTGGTCGTGGAGTTGATCGACGATGCCAAGGCCGCTTTCGACATTGTGAAAACTGCTTTGCAAAACGGCAAAGCCGTGGTCACGGCCAACAAGAAGATGTTAGCGGAACATTTGGAAGAGATCTACCAGCTTCAGCAACAAACGGGCAAGCCGGTGTTGTACGAGGGGGCCGTATGCGGCGCCATCCCCATCATCCGGAACCTGGAAGAGTATTACGACAACGATTTGCTCACGGGCATCGAAGGCATCTTCAACGGCTCGACCAACTACATCCTCACCAAAGTTTTCGAAGAACGCAAAAGCTATAGCGACGCCCTGCAGAAAGCACAGGAGCTTGGTTTTGCCGAGTCCGATCCTAGTCTCGACGTGAAAGGCTTCGACCCCAAGTTCAAACTCGTGGTAGCCATTGCCCACACGTTCGGTGTGTTTGTGAAACCCGAAGAGGTCATCAACATCGGGATCGACCGCATTTCCGATCTTGATTTGAAATTTGCCCGCGACAACGGCTACGGCATCAAACTGATCGCCCGCGCTTTCAAAGTGGAAAATAAAGTATTTGGTTTTGTGGCTCCCCAGTTCATCGAATCCACACATCCGCTATACGCCGTTCGCAATGAATATAACGCGGTGCAGGTGCAAAGCGCTTTTGCCGAACAACAACTTTTCGTTGGCAAGGGTGCAGGAAGCTACCCCACAGGTTCGGCAGTGTTGTCGGATATCTCGGCGCTCACTTACGATTATCAATACGAATATAAAAAACTTCACCAGCCACACGATCTCAAATTCACGAACCGCCTCACCGTCGAGGCCTTTGTGAGCTTTGATGAAGGAACATCGATCTCCATGAGCGACTTCGAGCAATTCCAGTCGGGCTACGCCTCGCATGGCAAACAATACATGGTGGGCAAAGTGAGCTTGGAGAAATTGCAGGAATGGTCGGGATGGGATGGTGTGGGCGTCATTCTCGCACCCAATGCTATCCTTACGCCGCAAAAAGAAACGACGAAATCGTTCAGCCTGGCATCCTCCTAAGGGTGCATAAAGCATTCAATAAAAAAGACGGGATCAGATGAGTTCGGGGATGGCCAGCTTCACGGTCGTGCCCCGGCCCACTTCCGACTCGATGTCGATGTGGCCGTTCAGTTTGTCGATGGCTTCCTTCACGATGTAGAGGCCCAGGCCTGAGCCGGCGCCGTCGTCGGTGGCGCGATAGAACATTTTGTAGATATTGGGCAGGTGGTCTTTTTCAATACCCTTGCCATTGTCTTCGATGGCCAGCGTGGCCAGGTTGTCCCGGATCTCCACGTTCACCTTGATGACGGGGTCTTTGCCATTGCGATAGCGGATGGAGTTGGAGATGATGTTGTTGAGGATCACTTTCAAACGCCAGCGATCCGAAAAGAACGGAGCCTCTTGATTGATCTTGATCACCTTTTGCACCGATTGGCCCGTGCTGGTGGCGAACTTCAATTGATTGAAGGTCTCATCGATGAGTGGCTCGAAGTGGATTTCTTCCCGCTTCACTTCCAAACGCGAATTCCGCGACTGATCCAAAATTTCCTTGATGAAATGATCCTGCTGCATGGCGCTTTTGTGGATCATGTCCAGGTACATGTCTTTCATGATCCCGTCTGTATCTTTCTTGGCCAGGTTGATCAACCCCAGCACAGACGCGATGGGTGCGCGAAGGTCGTGCGAAACGCTGTAGACAAAATTGTCGAGTTCGGTGTTGCGCTTGCTCAGCTCAGTGTTGGTGCGTTGTATTTTCTCTTCCGCGTTTTTGCGCGTCACGATTTCCTCATTGAGGGCGCGCGTGCGTTCCTGCACCATCGCTTCCAGGTTCTCGTTAAATTCCAGGAGTTTGTTTTGAGCTTGATACCGTTCCCGCACGGTAGCGGAAAGAATAATCGTGCTGATGCTGATGACCCCGATAAAGATCTGTAACAGCAACATGGAGTTGTAGGAGTCCGAAAGCACAAAAGGGCCAACGCCGCCAATGGTCATGTAAATGGACAACAGCGCCGTCGCCAACACACCGGCTATGGCCACGATCAGTTCGAAGCGGAAGGCCAGCCACAAAAGGAAAGGCAACACCAGGAACGGCATGGCGCGTTCCAGGGTGGCGACCAGGTAGTCGACTTCCAGCAAGGCGATGATGCCACCGAGCATCATGATAAAAATACCCACCTCGATCGCTTTCTCTGTGGTGAGGCGGACGTGGATTTTCTTTGAACAGGCCAGGATAAACGGTGTGAACAACAGGATACCCACCACGTTACCTACCCACGACGAAATCCCTGTGCGCAACAGGTTGACAGGTAAGACGACGTCGTTGATGTACAATGCCCATGTGCTAACGCCCGCCCCAATCCAGCACATGATCATGGTAACGAATAAAAACCGGAAGGCATTCTTTGCGCTCCGGAATGGAAAGTCGTCCCGGATCCATTTCTTCACCAGGTAATTGCCGGTTACGGCTTCCAGCGTGTTGCCCACGGCGATGAGGCTGCTGATGGTGATGATTTCCTGGGCAGGAAGGTGAGGGTTGTTCCAGTAGGCCATGACGTTGGCCACCAGCGATCCGATGGTGATGCCGGGCCAGGAAGACCGGCCCAAAAGGATGATCAAGGCAAATCCTATACCCGAAGGCGGCCATGTGGGCAAGGCCGTTGAGCCCTCGAACGCAAAAAAATAGCCCACTCTGGCAAAAAGATAATACAAGAGGGCCACCCCAATGATCTTGAGGTCAAGCTTGTATTTAAGTGGCAGTTTAACGTTCAAAATCAATTAACTCATTATCAACCAAATATAACAACAATTGAGGCGGATTTGCCATTTATCCGGGAACGAGGTTCCATTTTTGAAGCCGAGCCGCTTTTTTTGGGGGTCTAACTGTAAAGCTAGGCTCAATAAACGGCCTTGTTGTCGTTCGGGCAGACCTTTCGAAAAGTATGCAGTGAAAATTCTATCTTTCACACAGAAAATTTTTTAGCCTCTTTTATGGATCTGACCATCTTATTTTCTCCGGTAGACGAATCGCTCTACGAAGACATCACCTCCCCCTCCAGCTTTTATAGAAACATTCACGTGTTCGGCGAGAAGATGCCCGACTACCGGGGCGCTCACATTGCCCTGTTTGGGGTGAAAGAAGGACGGGGCTCGCTGCAAAATGCAGGGTCGGCGGCTGGTGCCGATGCGATCCGTAAGAAGCTCTATCACCTGAAGCGTGGCACGGGAACCTATCGCATTCTCGATCTCGGCAACCTTAACGTGGGTCACGACCTGGACGAGACCTATACACGCGTCAGCGAAGTGTGTCGCATGCTCTTGGAAGAAAACGTACTTCCGATTGTCATCGGCGGTTCGCACGACCTGGACTATGGTCAATATGCTGCCTACGAGACTATGGACAAACTGGTGAGCCTGTTGAACGTGGATGCCTTTCTCGACCTGGACGAAAAAAAGGAAGCCGGCGCAAGCCGTCAGCACATTCATAAGATCTTGTTGCACGAACCCAACTTCCTGTTCAGCTATACGCACCTGGCCTATCAAAGCTACCTGATCGATCCGTTGTCGGTGTCAGTGTTAGAGAAGCTTTATTTTGAGGCGTTTCGCATCGGGCAGATGCGCACAAACATGCAGGAGATGGAACCCACCATTCGCAATGCCGACATCGTATCCTTTGACGTCACCGCGATCCGCTCGTCCGATGCCCCGGGAAATGCCCAGGCCCAACCGTTCGGGCTGACGGGCGAAGAGGCTTGCCAGATCTGCTGGTATGCCGGTCTGAATGAAAAACTAAGCTCGATAGGTTTCTACGAATACAATCCTGCTTTCGACGATGCGCACCAGAAGACCGCCGCCGTGGTGGCGACCATGATCTGGTATTTTGTGGAAGGCTACTATCATCGCAAGAACGAGCAAAACTTCAGAAGCAACGACTTCATGAAATATTCCGTGTCCATGCCCTCCGAACCGGAAGTGCTCACGTTCTACAAAAGTAAGGTAAGCGAAAAATGGTGGCTTGAAGTGCCCTACCCCAATGGCCGCGAACGCTATGCGCGCAACAGCATTGTGCCGTGCAGCTACAACGACTATCAAACGGCGGTGAAAGGTGAAGTGCCCGATCGCTACATCAGTATGCTGGCAAAGCTGATCTGACCTTCATTCTGGAATGAATTTTCAATTCTCCAGATTGCAACCAACGCTACACAACGTTGTTCAGCTGTTCCTTTATTTTTTCGAGTTCTTCTTTCATCACGACAACGTGCTTTTGAATGGCAGCGTCGCTGGCCTTCGAGCCGATGGTATTGATTTCACGACCGATCTCCTGGGAGATGAATCCTAATTTCTTGCCATTGTTCTGGGCTTCCCGGGCCACCTGGATAAAGTAATCGAGATGGGCTTGCAGGCGAACCTTCTCTTCGTTGATATCGAGTTTTTCGATGTAGAAGATGATCTCTTGCTCCAACCGGTTGGTGTCATAGCCTTCCTCGCCAAAAAAGGATACTACGTTTCCTTTTAACCGCTCGCGAATGCGCTCCACGCGTTTGGGGTCGAGTTCGTTGACAGCTTTGAGTTGCTTGCTGATCTCCAGACAGCAGTCGGTGAGCACTTTCTCCAGCACTTTGCCTTCGGCCTTCCGGAAATCTTCACACCGCTCGATGGAGGCGATGATGCATTCCCTTACCTTCTTCCATTCTTCCTCATCGGCGCTGTCTTTGGCTTTGCTTTGCACAACATCGGGCGAGGCCAGGGCAAGTTCGAAAAGACCTTCGTAAGGGGCCACGACGCGGTCGGCCAGTTTCTTCAATTCGGCATAGTAGGCGGTGAACAGCGCCTCGTTGTAAGACTGTTTGGTTTCGACTTCACCATAGCGTTGGTACTCCACGTTGATGGAGACCTTGCCGCGTTCGAGTTTTTCGCTGATCAGGTTGCGCACTTCGATCTCTTTGTCGGAGAAAAGTTTGGGTAGCCTTAAACTGAGGTCAAGAAACTTGGAGTTAAGGCTTTTCACCTCTGAAGCAATCTGAACCAGGCCGTCGTCGGCGGTGCTTTGGCCGAAGCCTGTCATGGATTTAATCATGCAATAAAAATTCTATTTCGTGGATGTCAAGACTGCGCAAAGTACATAAACATACATCGCCAACCACGGCGATGTATGTTTATGCGATGGCGAATGACAAAATTGATGCCCCTTAGAAGTCAAAGCCCAAGGTGACAAACACTCTCGGTTTGGATACCTGGTAATTTTCTACGGGCCATGCTAGGTCGCCCTTGATGTAATAACCAAACAACACCGTGCGGACACCGAGACCGTAGCTATAGAGCCACGGGTTCAGGTAGTTTTTGATCTGCACCTTGAAGGGTCCATCGGCGATCTCTTCGTAGCTCACACTGTTGGTGGAGTTGAACGGCGGCTTGCCCGACCAGCTCGTGCCGATGTCGTAGAAGGCAATGAATTGCAGGTTGCGCAGCAGGTTCGAGGAGATAGGACCATTCGACAGGGCTTTCACCAGTGGCACCCTGAATTCTGCATTGGCCATCATCACGCTGTTGCCAAACAAAGTGGCGTAGTCAAAGCCGCGCAGGGAGGTCGCGTATTCCACAAATAAGATATCCTGGTTTTCGCCGGGGAATCCCAATGGATTGGGTTGGCCATCGCTGGTTTTTCCGTTTTTACGGGTTTTGTTGAACAGCCAGTTGTCCATACCACCCAGCAAATATTTCTTGGGCGAGTTGCCAAAGAAGGTGCCGACAAATCCGCGCACCGCGAAGACAATCTCCTTGTAGATCTTTTGATAGTGACGCACGTCGATCGAAGCCTGGCTAAATCCGAGGTCGGCGTTGTTCAGGCCCTGGTAGTTTTGGAACGAGATCTTTGCCCGGGTGCCTTCGATGAGGTTGAGACCGGTAGAGACGGAGTTGTCGTACACAAGTTCCGCTTTGAGACCTGCATAATAGTTATTCACGGGCGTCTTCGTAGGCGGTGCGGTGGGATAGTCAGCCTCACCCAAATCAACCGATCGCGCCAGTGCGCCGAAAGGTTTTAACGTGAAGCGAATGCGGTCGGAGATCGGAAGCGAAGCGCTCAATTCTATCCGGTTCAGTGAGTAATGATACAGTTCGCCTTGCAAGCCATCTTCTGCCGGCTCGGCCGACCAACGTATGCCCTTACGGTCGACGCGCACGCCAAAGTCGATGAGCGATTTGAGGTATTGGAATTCAGCAAAGAAATCGCCGTTCTTCAAATCGACGCTGGTCATCAACCCGCCGAAGAAGCGGTAGTTCTCCAGCATGTCGTTCATCTGCGTCTCGATGGAGATGCCCAGGCCCCGCATCGGGTCTACCAGCATGGAAGTGACGAGGCTGTTGGAACTGAATTTTGATTCATAGGGGAAAGGTCCGGTGATGCGGCTCTTCTCGCGCGCTTTCATGTAGCGGGTCAGGAACGATTCGCTGGGCTGGTTCTTCACCGCTTCGTCTTCGAAAGTATAGTTGTCGGTGTTTACTTCACCGGGTTTCTTTGGCGTCTGTTGTGTCCCTGCAACCTTCGTGGTGTCTGTCGCGGGCACCTGCGGCGTGGATTGCGCAGGAGCCGGTTTCTTCTCTTCATCACCAAAAACATAATTGTCGGTGTTCACCTCGCCGGGCTTGGGTTGCTGGGCGGGTGGTTGCCTGTTTTCGGCCCGCTGAGCGGGAGTAGTTTCGGTCCGCGCTGGCGTAGGTTCTGTCCGCACCACTGGCGGATTGGTAACAGGTGCCGGTGCGGGCTTCTTTTCGTCTTCAAACGCATAGTTGTCGGAGTTGATGGCATCGGCGCGGTTTGCGGGAGTGCCCACGCGGGTGCTGTCGATGGCTGCCGGCGGGCCGGCTTGCACGATAGTGGAATCATGGTGCGCCGGTGGCTGAACGTTTGTGGCCGTATCCTTTTGCGGTTGGGCCTGGCGCAAACGCGAGTTGAGCAGGTCTTTGATGCTCATGTTCTTATTCTCCTCCTGTTTGCGCCGCTCACGGATCACACGCGCCTGTTGCAGATCCTTGCGCCGCGTAGCGGGCGTAAACACCTGCCGGTTGAGATTAAAACTGCGGTCGACATAGATATTCTCCTTGTTGTCTTCCGTCATCACCATGGCCATGGTTTGATTGGCGAAATTGAGGTCGATGTCTTTGATGCTCGCATTGAAGTTGGTGATCTGCGAGTAGATGCCCGTGGGGCGATTGTATTTGAAGAGGTTGATGATACCCCGTTGATCGCTGAGGTAATAAAAATTGTTCTCGTCCAAGGCCTGGGGCGAATGGTCTTTGCTGAGCGTGTTGGTGAGGCGCGTCAACAGGAACTTGGTGCTGTCCAGGTCATAGACAAACAAGTTGTAGTTGTTGGTGAGTTTTTCAAACTGGGGCTTTGCATTGGCCCGTAGCGTGTCGGTGGTGCGGTTTGACGAGAACACGATCCGGTTGGTGTTGGGGATGAAGGTTGGATCGAGATCGTCGTACAAGTCGTTGGTGAGGCGGCGTACGCGGTCGCGCTTGGAGCTCAACAGGAACAAATCGCTCTTGCCTTCAAAGTCGGCGCTGAGGATGATCAGCCTTCCGTTGCCGGAGAAGCTGAAACTGCGGATGTTGCTGAAGCGTTCCAATTGCCGTGGCAATTTCGTGCGCGTGTTAAAATCATAGAGCCAGAAAACATATTGCCCGCTCTTCACGCCGATCACCCCGAGTGTGGTGGCGTCCGACCAGGCGATGAGCGGCAGGCTGTAGTCCACCCGTTGTTTGATCACCTTGCTGCCCCCGGAGATGATGGTTTTCTCCCGTCCCGTTTCCAGCGATCTCACTTTCACAATATAACGGCCCCGGTCGTTTTCAGCATAGGCGATGTTACGTCCATCGGGACTGATCTTTACCGTGGTGAATTCTGTGGTCTTGTTGTGTTGCTGGGTGAAGGAGGTCGATGCTTCCGGATCGATGTAGGATTTGCTCACCGTGGTTTCCATGTCGGAATAAAACTTCTGCCACTCCATCAACAGTTGTTTGAAGCTTATGCCGAGCGTGATCAAAATGCTTTTCTCTTCGTTGCGGGTAACCCGCGTGTAGTTGAGGATATTGGCCACACTGCTCTTCCCGTATTTCTCTGCAATAAAATTCCAGATGGACTGCCCCACCAATCCCGCCTCGTTGCCGGAGAGCTTCGTGGCTCTTTTCGCGCGGCGCGTTTTCATCAGTTGACGGATGTAGTCATCCATGTCCATGCTCCAGCCGCGGGCCACATAGAGCGAAGCGCCGTTCACAAACCAGTCGGGCAGGTTCATGAGGATCGAGCTTTGGAACATGTCCTTCAGGTTGCCGCCGAACATCATCTCGTGGATCATGATGTCGGAGATCTGGAAAAGCAATTCGTCTTTAAATTCCTGGGCCGTTCCCATGTGGGCCACTTCAACATACGGCTTTATAAATTCCGTTTCACCGCCGACGTTGAACACATTGTGGTTCAGGCCTACGTTACTTTGGCGCAGGTCGCTGAGGGAGTTATAGAGGAAAACTTTTGTTTTGAAATAAGGCGGATACCCGATCAGGTCCGTGATGCGATCGAATTCTCCTTCGAGGTATTCCAACGCTTCTGTGGCCACACCTTTACGGGCATCGTAATAGTAAACGTCGAAATTCTCGCCGCTGAGATATACCCAGTCGAACTGACGGTACTGAATTCTATTCTTCCCAAATACCTCCCGCGATTGCTGGGCTTTTACCTGGGGGGAACATAAAACGATCAGAGTTAGGATGAGTAGTAGTCCGCTTCGCAAATTCATAATTCATTTAGGGGAAGTCCAATATAGTACATTATAACGTTCAATATCCACCTCTTTGTTTATGGCCGGAATATTTAACACGGCCCGGATCAAAACCTCCGAAAAATAGGGGGTGAGGCTCACCCCTTTCGTGCCCATGCCATTGAAAACAAAGGCCGATTCCCATTGGGGATGCCTTCCCAACAAAGGGCGCCGGTCTGGGGTGGTCGGTCGCACGCCGGCAGTCTGCCCGATCACCTCCGCCGGAAAACGGATCAGTTCGTTCAATCTTTCCACCAGCTCCGCGCAGGCCTGGGGCGTGACGTCCGGCGATGCGTCCTGGAAATTATATGTGGCCCCCACGCGCCACTCGCCAGGCTCGCCGGCCGGGACCATAAAAACGCCGCGGTTCAGGATCACGTCCGGTTGGAAGGCCGCCCGGATCCGGATCATTTCACCTTTCAAGGGCTTCACTGGCAGCCACCGAAACGTTTCCGACGCGTGCACACCAGTGCAAAAGATGACCCTGGAGGCCTCGTATTGTTTGTAGCGAACACCGTCTGCCGACAGGGTCAGTGCCTGCTCGTCCAGGTCCTCCTGTAGAAACTCGCCTTCCGTGGCGATCCATTGCCTTACCGCCTCGAGATAGGTCTCGGTGTCCAGGTATCCGCACTGTTTCAGCAGCAGTCCGCCAAACGGGTCTGCCACGGCGGGAAAGGTGCTCGCCGTGGTTATTTTTTCAATATAGGGTGCATAGGCCGGCGACGCGCTTTTGCCCATCCATTCGTTTTGTTCCTCGATAGACAGGAAAGGCCGGTAGAGCGGCAGGGGATAAAAGAATTTTTGGGCGGTTTTTTCTTCCACTGCCCGGTAGAACGAAAACAGGTAGGGAAATAATGTGTCGGCCATCCAGGTCTTTACCATTTTGCGGCCGGTGATGGGATTGAACAAGCCTGCTGCGATGCGCGAGGAGTTGTTTCGCGACGGCTGGTCGATCACCAGGATGCGCTTTCCCTGCCGGAGCAACTGCACGGCCACAGCCGAACCGGCCAAACCCTGGCCTACGATAATATAATCTACCTGTCGCGCTATCATTCCGGGGCGCCAAACTACGATAAAGTCCCCAGCATTTTTTGGGAGAATGTGAAATTGCTGTGAAGCC
>CBIHQM010000217.1:0-11201 GCA_966211885.1 uncultured Chryseolinea sp. | reverse complement strand
AAAAAGTCCTTCACGGCCTGGAAGCCTTCGGCGCTGGAAAGATCCTGCAGGTCGGTCTTGGCGTCGGTGTTGAATTTCGAGATCTTCGTTTTCGCGTCCTCTTTCGAGGGCTGGCTAACCTGATCATCATCTTTGTTGCAGGCCGAGAGGGCGACCAGCAAGGAGAAAGAAAAAATAGAGAGGGTCTTTTGGGTAAGGGTCATAAAAAATTTACGATTTGAGGGTTTTGTTTTTACTTTCGTGTCACTGCACTTTCCGGAGATGCATTTGAAAAATCAATAGGGGCTTATACGGCGATGCCAACGGAAAGGGTTGCAGAAAATTTAAAAAATAATTTCATTCACGGGGCGTGACACAAGATGCTTGTAAAAGGTTGTGAACCCTCCCTAAATTATACTCCGCCGCGCGTAGGAAAGACTCCGTATAGCGTACGAAAAAACGAAAATCACCTATAACCATAATCACTTCGATCCGTATGTTCCTGAACAAAATTCTAGTCGGTCTACTGTTGTGCTCCCTGTTTTCATCGTGCATCGTCTCTAAAAAGAAATACGACGCCCTGCTCGCACAAAAAATACAAACCGACTCCGATCTCTCCGATCGCGCCACCGCGCTCGACAAAGCCAACGCCGACCTGAAAGATCTCAACGACAAACTCGCCCGCCTGAAGGAAGACACCACCAACCTGGGCATCGACAAACGAAACACGGCGCAACGGCTGGCGACGTTGGAAAAAGAACACAGCCAGTTGAACACGACCTATAAAAACCTGATGACCAGCAGCGGCAAGCTGAACCGCGACCTCACCCAACAACAAGAACAACTGCTGGCCATCCAGCAAAACCTCGAACAAACCCGCAAGCTCAACGACTCGCTGAGCGTGGGGCTTGCCGAGCGCGAGAAAAAAGTGAAAGAACTCGAGCAGGTGCTGGCCGCCAAAGACAAGGCCGTGCAAGACCTGAAGAATAAGATCACCGGCGCATTGCTCAACTTCAAGGAAGGCGACATCACGGTGAAGGTGAAGAATGGCAAAGTCTATGTTTCTCTGGCGGAACAACTGCTCTTCGGTTCCGGGAGCATTGAAGTCGACAGCAAAGGCGTTACGGCCCTGCAGCAATTGGCCAAGGCCATCAAAGATCAAAAGGACATCAACATCCTGGTGGAGGGCCACACCGACAATGTGCCCATCTCCAAAAAATCGCAGTACATGAACGACAACTGGGACCTCAGCGTGATGCGCGCCACCTCCATCACCAAGATCCTGACCAAAGCGGGTGTCAGCTCCAAACAGGTCACGCCGTCGGGCCGCGGTGAATACATGCCGCTGGCCGCCAACGACACGCCGCAAAACAAACAGAAGAACCGTCGCACGGAAATCATCATCACCCCCAATCTCGACGAACTTTTCAAAATCCTGGAATCAAACTAAACCTTACCTATGGGACGCCTGATATCTCTCCTCATTCTCATCCTCGATGTTGTTGTGATCCTCGACATCCTGAGAAGCAACAAAGACAACGAAAAGAAAATATTGTGGATCATTGCCGTCGTGCTACTGCCGGTACTGGGACCTATTTTATATTATGTGATCGGCAGGAAATAACGCGCATGTAAAGTTTCGGCAGGTCAGTTCCTGGGCCCGAAAAAAAAACGGCGTCTTGACAGCGCCGGACGGATTTTGGCCGGAAATGGGATAGGATGCGGGCATTACTCCACGCCAGCCCTACCCTTTTATCGAGTTTCGGTTGCTCCGGATAGAGATATCTCCTAAATTCCCTACCGCTACCGTGACTTTTCCCCGTCTCCGGGATTCAATACAGGTATGGAATGATTTTTGGCGTTTGTTTTCGCGTGAATGGCATTTTTACGATCACCTTAACTGTTTTCTTATGAAACGTCTTTTGATCGCATGCTTCGTTCTGGTTGGCTTATCCGCGTTCTCGTACCCCATCAGCCCGGCACCCCTGCGCACGCTGGTGATCGAAAGTGACTATATCCTCGTGGGCTACGTCATGGACATCCGCGACGTGCTGGAAAATACAAATGAACAACAGCCCGACTCCACCACCGGAGGACTCTCGCTCCAGGAATATTTTCAGAAGGGCTATTCCGTAGACTATTCTATCGCACGCATCCTCGTGCGGGAAATGCTGCAAGGGGAAATACAGGAATCCATCATCGAGCTCTCGTTCGAGCCCTTCATGGTCCGTCCCGCGCCCGACCAGTTTAGGGTTGGTACCGAAGTGCTTCTGTTCCTAAAGAAAAATGAAAGCGGGGAGTACTACACCCACACCCCGTCCTACGGCGCTAAAACGCTCGAGCTTCCACAAATCGAAGTCTACAAAAAACGCATCCGTGAAATGCAACACATCATGGCCCGCCCCGACGGGCTTGATAAATACATGGAAACTGTGGAATGGCTGGTGCGGTGCGCCGAAAACGAGGCAACACGTTGGGAAGGCGTCTATGAACTTTCCCCCGAAAGCGACTTCATGTCCTACTACGCCCGCAACCCCTTTGAATTCTTCCGCTTCCTCCTCAGCCCCGAGCAAAAAGAACGCCTCCGCACCGCCTTGCTCACCAGCACCGAAACCGAATATAACAACCTCGGTCTCATCGACCTCGTGTACGTGGGCAAAGAGAGCGACGACGTGTATCAATACATGTTTCGCTCCCTGAAAAATCTCCCGGAAAACTCGTATTGGTATGCCGACGAATTCATGCAACGGATGCTCTACGCGAAATCATCACCCGAGATGGAAACGCTCACGAAATCCTACCGCGAAGCCAAATATGAACAGGATGTTTCGCGCCGGCGCTTGAAAAGTATCTTGAATGACTTCATCGCACGCGCCGGCGGAAAATAAGATCAGGCACCCGGACGAACCTGTGCATCGTGTTTATTGCGCCGCAGCTGACGGCTGGCGCGATTTTGTTTGTGCTGAATCTGTGCGCGTTCCTGGCGCGTCACTTCGCCGTCCGCTTTTGCGCGGCGCTCCGTCCGGCGGATGCTGCGCTGATCGCGGCGCGCTTGGGCCGTCTCCCGGCGGGTAAGCTCACCACTGGCGGCGCCACCGCGGATGCGTTCGCGCTGCAAAGCCTCCCGCTGATCGACCCCGGGTGTGGCCACCTGGGCCTTCGCTTGATATAAACCGACTACCGCTACAAAAGCAAAAAGAACCATCACCTTTTTCATGTCTTCCAATGTTTGATTTGGCCGTTAGACGCAGGTGTGGGATGGAGGTTTAATGGAGGAAATGCCTTTTTTTGGAGGACGCGAAACCGCAACGGAAACCAGCAAAGGTCCACCCCAGGTCAGCGTTTTCGGCAAAATCAGTTGTTGTGTAACGGGAACCGGATCGTGAAGGTGCTCCCTTTTCCTTGCTCGGAATCCAGGACAATGCTGCCTTTCAGGCGGTCGACCAGCGTCTTTACAATGGCCAACCCAAGCCCGTTAGACGACTCCCCATCCGTGGGGCGGGCGCTCAGTTTTTTGAATTTCTGGAAGAGTTGCAGCTTATCCTTTTCGGAAAAGCCCTGCCCCTGGTCGCTGATGGAGATCCAAAGCTCGCCGTTGGATTTTCCCGCCGACACCGCCACGGCGGTCTGCCGTTTCGAAAACTTGACGGCGTTGGTGAGCAGGTTGTCTACAATGCGGCTGAGGTAGTCGGCATCCATCTGCACCTCAACGCTCTCGATTTTTGCAATGTGAAGGTGAATGCTTTTGGCCTCGGCGGCGGGCAGTATGTTGTTGGTCTTTTCCAATAGGAATGCGCTGATGTCGAACGTAGAGAGGTTGAGGATCACGCTTTCCTCGAGCATGTGCACATCGAGCAAATCCTTGATCAGGTCCAGTCCCGCTTGCGTGGCGTCTTTTGTCATGCGCACGTAGTCTTGCTGATCCTTGTTGAGATGTCCCTCCATCTCCATGAGGTCGGTAATGCCTTTGATGCGGTTGAGCGGCGACTTGAGGTCGTGCGCCACAATGCTCATGAGCGTATCCTTTTCATGGTTGAGGTCCGACAACTGCTGGTTACGACGGGAGAGCTTTTCGTTTTGGTCGACGATCTCTTCGCGCTGGTTTTGGATGAACTGGTTCTGCTGGGCCAGCTTCTCGTTGCTCTCACGGCGTTTCTTGCTGCTGCGCCATTGCACAAAACCCAGCAAGCTCACCGCCACGATAATGGTGCCCAGGATGATATTCGACAGGCGTTGTTGTTTGATGATGGCCTCCGTCTTCACCTGGTCCACTTTCAACAATTCGTTTTCCCGTTCCTTGCGCTCGATCTCGATCTCGAATTGCAGCCGCTCCACCTGGCGTGCGAGGTCCAGGTCTTTGATCGAATCTTTTAGCAACAGGTAGGCATTGAGGTTGGTCAGCTCCGAGAATTTATTTTTCTCTTTTTCAGATATTTTCCAGAGGTAGTAGTGCGCCTCCATCTTCGAGGCGATGTCGTTAGTGGATTTGGCGATGTCGAGCCCGAGGTTGAAAAACTTCTTCGCCGCGATGAGGTCATGTTTCGCCAGTTTGATTTGGCCCATGGAAATGTAGGCCTGGGGCAGCATGCGCATGTTGCGCTTCTCGGCAATCACCTTCAGCGCTTCCGCGCAAATGCTCTCGGCTTCATCAAGCTCGCCCCGGTTGAGAAAACTTTCCGACAGGGAAATGTGCACCTCGGCGAGGTTGATCTCGTCGTTGATCACCCGCCCTGCCGAGTCGGCCAGGTGCAGGTAGCGAAGGGCTTTGTCGTGTTGATTGTTGTCCTGATAGAAGCGGGCGGTTTGTGAATAGCCCGACATGATGTCGCGTGTGTTGCCCAAGACCAGCCGGATCTTGTTTGCCTTAAGATAATTGCTTTCCGCTTTCGGATAGTCGTGCTGGGATTTGTAGAGGTTGGCCAGGCTTTGGTAAGTGTAGGCCAAACCGCTGGAGTCGTTCAGATTTTCGAAGATGGAAAGGGCGCGGATGAAATAATCATAGGACCGCGCCAGCAAGCCCTGCTCGAAGAAAAGCCTACCCAGGTTGTTGTTGGAGTAGGCGATTTGAATGGAGTCTTTTTGGTCGATGGCGACCTTCAAGGCCTGCTCATAGTTGTCGAACGCGCCGATCCGATCGCCCTTGTAGTTGAGGGCTACACCGATAAAGTTGAGGGGCTCCGCCAAACCCGAAGGAAGTTTGAGGCGCTGCCCGAGGTCATAGGACTGGCGGGCATAAAATACGGTGCTGTCGGGATAAGAAAACCGGTATTCCCAGGCGACGTCGTTCAAAAGTTCAAAACGGTTTTTGCCTTCCGCCGAATGCAATTTCCGGGATAGGCTGTCTATTAAATGCAGGTTCTGGGCAATTATGCAGGTCGACCAAAAAAGAAGGAATAGGGAAAGAATGAGGGGCTTCTTCAACACGCGTGAATCTTTTTACATGGAAAGATTGCAATAAAGTTAATCTTTCACAAGAACCATTTTGGCGCCAAAAGCCCGCTAGTCTATCTCCTCAAAATTCATATCGCGTCCAAACGTCTCGTCAATAGCCCGCAGGGCAATAAAAGCGATGATAATCGTTGTCACACCAATTATCAGCGCGCCATGAATGTTACCCACCTGCCCTCTCAAAAACTTAAAAGCAAGGGTCAGTGGAATAACGGTTCCCCGGATAAAGTTCGGCACTGTGGTGGCCACGGTCGACCGCAGGTTGGTCCCAAACTGCTCGGCGGCAATGGTCACAAACAAAGCCCAATAGCCGATGCCCACGCCGAGTAAAAAGCACACGAAGTAAAAGAAGGTGGTCGTGTGCACGGGCATAAAAAGATACAGGAAAAAGAATGCTAAGGTGAGCAGTATAAAAACCGCAACGACTTTTTTTCGCGAGCCGATCGCCTGGCTGATAAGACCACTGGTCATATCGCCCGTCGCTAACCCGATGTAGCAATACATCACCGCGTCGCCGGCCAGCACCGTGCCTTCTATTCCCAACGTAGGTGCAAACTCCGGCGAGAACGTCACCAAAATACCAATGGTGAACCAAATGGGCAGACCGATAAAAATACAACCCATGAACTTCAGAAAGCGGCTGCGTTTTGTGAACAACTGGAAGAAGTTTCCCCGTTGAACATCCATTGTTTTTGTCTTCAGGAAAATGCCCGACTCGAACACACTCACGCGGGCTATGAGGAGCATCAATCCCAATCCTCCTCCAATAAAATAAGAGACGTGCCAGTCATAAGCTTTCGAGAGAAAGTTGGCCACGACGGCGCCCATCAAACCAACGGTGGCGATAACCGTTGTGCCATAACCGCGCAAGTGTGTAGGCAATGTCTCCGAAACCAGCGTAACACCTGCGCCAAGTTCTCCCGCAAGGCCAATGCCGGCAATGAACCGGAGCCATGCATACTGCTCTACAGTCGCGGCAAAACCGTTGGCAATGTTGGCCAGCGAGTACAACAGGATCGATCCGAACAATACCGAAAGCCTCCCGCGTTTATCGCCCATGATGCCCCAGATGATCCCCCCGACCAGCAAGCCTGCCATTTGAGATTGTATCAAAAACTCGCCCTGGGTTTGCAAGTCTCCCTCCGCGACGCCCATCGCCATCAGGCTTGGACGGCGCACAATGCTAAACAGCAGCAGGTCGTAGATATCGACAAAATAGCCCAGGGCGGCAACGATGACTGGAATGCTGAAAAGTTGTTTGAGATCTTTCTGATTCACGGTATTTGAAGTTTTAAACTATGCATCTCCAGCACCCTGCCGCCGTGCAGGCTTCCGGTTTAGGTTTCGGATGGATCATGAACGGGGTTTATGGCCTTCCTAGACTTTCGCCAAGGCCTGCGTGAGGTCTTCGATCAGATCGTCGGCATCCTCCACCCCGATGCTGAGGCGGATGAGCGAATCGAGCAGGCCGTTCTTGATGCGTTCTTCCTTAGGAATGCTGGCGTGCGTCATCGAGGCCGGGTGATTGATCAGCGACTCCACACCGCCGAGCGATTCGGCCAGCGAAAAAAGCGTCATGCTCTCCATGAGCTTCGTGGCTTTCTCCAGGCTGTCGTCTTTCAACGTAAAGGAGAGCATGCCCCCAAAATCGCGCATCTGTTTTTTCGCGATGTCGTGATTGGGGTGGTCGGTAAATCCGGGCCAATATACTTTCCCCACCTTGGGATGGGTCTTCAAGAATTCGGCGATGCGCTTTCCATTCAGGCAATGCCGCTCCATGCGCAGGTGCAGCGTCTTGATGCCGCGCAACACGAGAAACGAATCCTGCGGACCGGGCACAGCACCACACGAGTTTTGAAGAAAGGCCAGTTCCTGGTAAAGCTTCTCGTCGTTCATCACCAATGCGCCCATGATCACATCGGAGTGGCCGCTGAGATATTTCGTTACGGAATGCATCACGATGTCGGCGCCAAGGTCGAGCGGGTTTTGAAGATACGGTGAGGCGAAGGTGTTGTCTACCGCCACCAGGATGTTTTTCTTCTTGGCGATGTCCACACACGCTTTGATGTCGATAATGTTCATCAACGGGTTAGTAGGCGTCTCCAGCCAAAACAGTTTCGTCTTGTCGTTCACGAGCGGTTGAATGTTCGCCGTCTTGGTGAGGTCGATGAAGTGGAATTTGATGCCGTATTTTTCAAACACGCGCTTGAACATGCGATAGGATCCGCCATACAGGTCGTTGGTGGTGATCACTTCATCGCCGGGGTTGAGCAGCTTGATCACGGCATCGGTCGCGCCCATGCCCGAGGAAAAACAAATGGCGAACTTGCCATTCTCGAGGGCGGCAATACTTTTCTGAAGCGCATTTCGCGTGGGGTTGGCGCCCCGCGCATAGGCATATCCTTTATGTTTCGCCGGCGACTCCTGCACATAGGTGGAGGTTTGATAGATCGGCGTCATGATCGCACCCGTCGACGGATCGGGTTCCACACCCGCGTGCACGGCTTTCGTTCCAAACTTCATATCATTTCTGTTTAGGGTATTTTCTCTTGGTCTGTGCCAGCAAACTTAACAACATAATTGGATTACCCATGAGGTGATCACCGGTCTCTCGGTTTGCCTGCTGGGTCACGGGCTACTGTTTTTTCCAGTATTCGCGGATAGCCTCTTTCCAAAGATTGCCGCTCTTGAGATAGAGGGCGGTGTTGATAAGCATTTTATCTTCGGGGAGGGATTTCTTTTGTGTTTCCAGCGTCTGGATGATGAGGTCATAGAGCTTCTGGCGGAAGAAAACGCCTTCCTTTTCAGACAGGGTTTTCAGGTCCTCCAGGATGCTGGCGGAGCTCACTTCCCCGGGCGTGGTGCTGGCCTGGGGTGCGGGTGCAGGGGCTTCCGCTTTCGGTTGCTCTTTGATCGCGGGGGCCGGGGGTGCAGTCTCTTCGATTTTCTCGCGCAGGGAAGGAGGCGACACCAGTGTGGCGGCCTGTTGTTTCAAAAATTCGTCGAGGTCTTTTAACGTGTTCTTTTTCTTGCTCATGCGAGAGTGTTCAGAATGGCTTGGGCGATGGGCTGGTAGGCTTTTTCGGCCTCCAGCGTACTGAAATTTACGAAAAGATTTTTCTGAGGCACGATCACCGGCAGAATAATGGCGTCCAGGTTTTTGAGGTGTTCACGCACGGTATAGAGGTTGGTACCGCTGTGGATGCGGTTGGGCAAGATAGCGATCTTCAACCGCGGGTTCAGCTCGCGGGCCGGCGCCAGGTCAGCCACGGTCTGGTAGGTCACCAGCAGGTCGTTCTGGGTTAGGCTGGTCGGCACCACCACAATGTCGCTCACCAGGCAGAGTTTTTTGATCCCTTCGTCGGTGGTTTTGCCGGCGCTGTCCACGATAATGATGTCGTTCTTTTTGCTGGCCTTCAATTGAGAAAGTTCGTCCGCCACCTGGGCATCACCCGAACCCAGCAGTTCGAAGCCTTTCACCCCGTCTTTGGCTTTGAACATCTCCATCTTCCGGAGGGTGTTCAACGTGTAGTTCGTGTCGGTTTCCACCAGCAGGATGCGTTTGCCCATGTGGTGCAGGGTGGTGGCCAGGTTAATGGCGTTGGTGGTCTTTCCGGTGCCTCCTTTGCGGCTGATGAACGATACGATGCTGGACATGGACTCAAGTAAAATCCAATTTCTCAGAAATCAAAGGCCGTTTAAGCGCAAAGGCGCGGGGACGTAAGGTTAATGCAAAGATTTCCTTTGCTTGCCCGCCGAAGCTTCAGCGAAGGAGGGCGCCCTTTCTTGCTCGCCGACTTGCCCGCTGGAGCTCGATCGAAGGCGAGACGGCTAAAATCCTTACGCCGTCCGGTTCACGTCAAACTTCTCGAGGTAGTCGGCTACCCGGCGCACAAAGCTTCCTCCCAGCGCGCCGTCTACCACACGGTGGTCGTAGGAGTGCGAAAGGAACATCTTGTGGCGGATGGCGATCACATCGCCGTAGGGTGTCTCCAAAACGGAAGGTTTCTTCTGAATGGCGCCCAGCGCAATGATGCCCACCTGCGGCTGCATGATGATGGGCGTGCCCATCACGTTGCCAAACGATCCCACGTTGGAGATGGTGAACGTGCCGCCCGCCAGTTCGTCGGGTTTGAGCTTGTTGTCGCGCGCGCGCTTGGCCAGGTCGTTAACGATCTTGGCCAGACCGCTGATGTTATATTGATCGGCATTGCGAATGACGGGCACAATGAGGTTGCCCGACGGCAGCGCCACGGCCATGCCGATGTTGATGTCTTTTTTCTTGATGATCCTGTCGCCATCCACCTGGATGTTCATCATGGGATAGTCCTTGATGGCGTTGGCTACGGCTTCGATAAAGATCGGGGTAAACGTTAAGGTGTCGCCATCGCGTTTCTGGAACTCGTTCTTCATCTTGTTTCTCCAGAACACTACGCCGGTGACGTCGGCTTCCACAAAGGACGTTACGTGCGGGGCGGTGCGTTTGGAGTCGACCATGCGCTCGGCGATCATTTTGCGCATGCGGTCCATCTCGATGATCTCGTCTGCGCCGCTCACCGACACGGGCACTTTGGGTGCGCCGCCATTCGAGCCGATGTTTACGGCATGCTGCACCGCTTGCACCGTAGCCCCCAGCTTGCGATGCTGCACATAGTCGAGCACATCTTTCTTGGTCACGCGGCCTTCTGACCCGGAGCCGGCGATGGTCTCCAACTCGGCCACGGTAATACTTTCTTCTTTCGCGATGTTCTTCACCAGGGGGGAATAGAAACGCGAGCTGCCTTTGAAATCGACCGGTGCATGCGCGCCGTTTCCATTGCCGTTCGCATGAACAGCCGTAGCGTGCGTTGCAACGGCAGGCATAGACGTCGTTTTTGCGGGCGCGACGGGGGCGCTCGCTGCAGCACCCACCTCCACATTGGATTCGATGATGGCAATGGGGCTGCCCACTTTCACCACATCGCCTTGCTTGGCGAGGATCTCTTTGAGCACGCCGGCGTGTGTCGACGGCACTTCAGTGTCCACTTTATCGGTGGCCACTTCCAGCACGGATTCGTCCTGCTCAATTTTATCGCCGGGCTTTTTCAACCAGGATAAAATGGTGGCCTCCATAATGCTTTCGCCCATTTTAGGCATGATCAGTTCTACTTGCGCCATGAGTCTTTTCAATGGTTTCGCCGCAAGTTAACACTTTTGGCTTTTAAAAATATGGCTTGTTATGAGATCGTTTTCGATCCCGGATTTTCAAACTTTTATTTGGCTTATCGACCGCTTTGTAGAAGAAAGAGAAAGTCATCGGTTGGAGGATTTCCATACAAACCTTAGGCAGTCTTTAAGCAAAATTCCCGGCAACAAACCTGACAACCGGATGTTTGCCCAAGGGTTCGGCACGGGGATCAGAAGGTGAACGTAAAGTTGATCCGATAAGCAAAATTATCCTGCTGGTTGACGAAGCGATACGGGCCGTAGCGGTAAAAGACAGAGCCCCCGAAATTGAAGAAGCCCAATCCGAAGTAGGGTATCCGGATAATATTGTCCATACCCACCCCGGACTCCAGATACCCCTTGTCCATGCTCTGTATGAGCAGGTCCGTATGAAGCTGACGGTGGTCTAAGGAACCGATGGCCGCGTTTTGAAAGATGAGCAGTTCGGGTTTTGAATATTTTTTATTGATCAGCACGTTCCCAAAGTTGTGACGCACGAACACACCGGCATATCGCGACGCTGCAAATTCATATAAGCCCATGGTCTGGAAATAACTTTCCACATAAAA
>CBIHQM010000216.1:0-11227 GCA_966211885.1 uncultured Chryseolinea sp. | reverse complement strand
CCCCCGGTGCGCCTCGATATTTATCGAGCGTACCGGGGGTCAATTGCGATGCTCAACAACAACCCTGAAAGGGTTTCCCTACACGCCGTCGTCAGGCATCAGGCTATCACCGTGTCACTGTGTTAACTAATAACTTGTGTGCATAAACAAGGCCTTTAGGCTAGGGGCATTCAATTTTTTGTGGGCGTTTAGAAGTATAGACTCATAAAGTTTATACCGTTGCTATGAAAGACGCGCTGCACGATCTCCGAGGAAGAGATCTGGTTTCCTACCTGCAGCTGTTTCCCGAATTCACTCATGTAGTTGAACGCATAGCGCTCGACATAGGCCTCGAGGTGAACCAGCGCTTCGGCGGTCAGGAAGCCGTTGAGGGGATTGATGATGCCTTCAAAATCGGAACCGATGGCGAGACAATCCCATGCGGGCAAATGGTTCCGGTCCAGCAACTCGGCCACGTGCTGTATTTGGTTCCACAACAGCTCGGCGCGGTAGTGCCGGATCTTGCTCATGTGAATGGAGTGCTTCACCGCCTGCAGGGTTTGCTTGTTGGCCACACGGCGTTCGTCCAACTGCAGCCCGAAGATCCCTTTCGAGCGGGCCACCTGTACAATTTCGTCGTCGTAAAAGTTGATGTCTTCCTGAAGGAGTTTGCTGGCCGTATGCTGTGCCAAAGGATCCATGGTCTTGTCGTTCATCGACTTCAGGCCATTGGCGGCGCCGTGGCTTACGATGACGGGAATGTCCTGCCCGGCATACGCAGGCGAAGCGAGGATGTTGAAATATTGCGCCCTTCCTTTCGCGCTCATGTGTTTGATGTCGATGTACATGCGCTTTCCATTGTCGCGGCTCAACACAGCATCCACCACCGAGAGGCCTGCTGCACTGAAGCCCTCACCCAGACCATCGCTCTGATCGGTTGCTTCCCCTACGATGCCGGTGAGGCTTTTCGAATGGCCACACAAGAAATTGTTGAAGTGATGCGAGAACGTGACAAAGAGCGGCGGGTATTTCCACTGCTTGATTTTTTTTACATTGTCTACCAGCGAAGCAACATTCAACGGTGCGGTGTGATCCACATTCAGGGTATGAAGCCCTTCGATGGTCATCACGACAAAGACGATCTGATCGCGCATCGGGTCGTTTTGAAGAATGCCCTGCATCTCCGCGAAATTCCGGATGAGTTTATATTTAAAAGTACCCGACACGGTCTTCACCGGCTGATTGTCCAGTGACTCATAGAATTTATACTCGCGCTCCAGGTCTTCAAAATAATTCCGATTGGCCTGGATAAAGTCGACGCGTTCTTTTCCAACGCCGGTGATGAAATCGTTTACCAGGTCGCTCAGGATGCGGTCGCCAAGTTTGTTTTTGAAAAAACCTTGTTCAATGGGATACAGCGAAGCGCAGACGAGGCGCACATCGCCAAACGAGAGCGTAGAGAAATCGGCCTGCGAGAATTTGGAGATGCCGCTGATCATCTGGAGGCCGCGCTCGAACAAGTTCGGCGAATCATAGAACCAGGCGCTGGTTTGTTCTGATGCATCGGGTGTGTTGACGCCGATGTTGCCGGTGGTGAAACCTTTTCCATAAGGTTTCATGGAGGGATGGCAATGGAAGTCGATGTAGAAGGGTGTCATTTTTTTATTTTGTCGATTTGATGAAGCCTATTCATAACAAAAACTGTGTTCACGCCCCGAATCAAGGACACAAGGTGGGTATGTCGACTTATGTTTGAACACTAAATATAAAGCCCATCTTTTCCAGACTTGGTTTAGGTCGGAAGAGATGGGCTCGGTATCGAAGCTAGGGAATGGTTTACATTTTCACAATACCTGACTTCAGGTTAATTCGGAGCCTGTTTTATAAGAGCCCTTACAAGACCGGGTCATGTTGACAAATGTTCCTGATCAATGTACCATGGCGTTTGGCTCGAACGTAAGGGCTCGTACCAGGTCAAGGAATGGTCGCGTACAACTGGCGCACAGCAGGTCCTCCATTTTGCCTTTCCGGAATTCCAGGTCATTGAAGTGGTGTATGACCGCCGGCTGTAACGGGTCGGGCACATCGATGCCTGTCAAAAATCCGGAAAGGGCAGAGCCGGATCCCACATGCAGAAAGACGGTGTTTGTTTCATCGCGGTGGCAGCCCGTGCAGGTGTTCAGGGAAAAATGGTGACGGGTATCGAGGGCCACACCCGGGGCCGTCCATTTTCCGTTTTCGCTGCGGGCCTTGGCTCCCAGGAACGGAACTTGCGCGTGCGTGACCTGGTCTTCCACCGTCAGGGGCACGCTGTGTTTGTCGGCCAGCACTTCCGCGGCGTGGGCGTTGATCCAGGCTACGAGGTTGTTCACATCGGGTGGCGTGTCGACGTGTGACGCCTCGTTGTATTTTTCGATCGGCTCTTGCGCTGTGGTTGACAGTTTAAATTTGTGGGTTGCCGAATCCAGTTTGAATTCGCGCATTTCCCATGCGCCGTCGGCGCTGAGAACAAGATCGTTGGTCCGGATTTGCTTTAGGGCGCTCCGGTTCGTGCGGGTAGGGTCGGCGTTGGCCGTGGAGAACACGTCGGTAATGGCTTTCAGTGCGCTGTTGTAGGCTGGCGATCCGAGGGGATGATTCTTCAGATCATACCATTTTTGAGCGTACGCTTTCAAATCGGCGCACGTGTGCAGGGGGATGGCGTATTCAAAAATAATGGTGGCGGCGGGAAGCGGCGACGTTCCGGTTTCGGGATCGATGATCTCAAAGATGAAACGGCCCTCGCCACTGTTGGTTTGCCCGTAACCCAAATTGCCGCGCAGGTCGAGCCGGTTCACAATGGCGATGAGGTTCACTTCAAGATTGTAGGGATCGAGTGGTTTGGTTTGCCAGTTGGTGGCATCGAAGCTACCCACGGGACTACCACTCCGGATGACGGCGTCTTTGATCGAGACAAAAATTTTGGGACGTGCTTTTGCGGTATCGGTGTTGGCCACGCCGTCGTGTTGTATCGCCAGCAGCCAACTTTTCAACAGATCTTCTGCCGTCACACCCGTCAACGGGGTGTTGGCAATATTGGTCATCAGCGTGCCAAACGTCCAGGCGCCATGCGCTACGTCTGATGCTTCAGCGCTGTTGAGTACGGCGGGGTGAACGACCATCAGCGAGTGATCAGCAGAAACGTCGAGTAGGATCCTGCACAATACCCCCGGCGGAAAAAGGATATGTTTGCCCTTTTTGAAATCGTCGGGTCGGAAATCCCTGAGGAAAGAAATGTCCCGCTGCACGATCTCCCTCCCCTTGAATCCAACGGACAACTCTTTCTCTAACTGCCCGCGATTTTTGTCCAGCTCGTCGAGTTCTTGCTCCAGTGCGCCCAGGTCTTCATGGATGGCAACGGAGAATTTTCCGTCGTCGGCCGTTTCATCCACCCCACGACCGTCGTCGCGCAACACGGTTTTGCCAGAGGGAAGTTCGATCACATGATACTGCGATTTGATCGTGCCTTTGCCAAAGTCGGCCACGACCAGCAGGTTGTTTTCTTTGTCGTCGAGCTTTTGAATGCTCACGGCCTTTGCCAGCGGAGGGTTCATTTCAAACGCGGGATTGACGGCCAGGTCCTGCGGTAGTTTATCTTTTTTGCAGGCGATGGGCAGAACGGATAACAATAAAATGGCTAAACTCAACAGAACGAAATTTTGGGAGCGCCAACGTGTTGACTGAGGTTTTTTCATACAAGAGAGGGTTAAGGGTTATTAAAGTTTAAACACAAAAGCCCATCTCCTGCCTGTGCAGAAAGATGGGCTCCAGATTCGAAGATAAGAGAAAAAAATAAAGGGCCTTATGACGCGCCTCCGTTACGTGACGCCATGAACGATTTGTTTAAGAAGATGGAATAAAAGTCGCAGGTGTGGGATGAGCCGTAGGGATCACGAGCTATTGTCACCCCCGGAAAAATGGGAATGGAGATCGTGCCGCTATTCCGAAACGCAGACGTAACAATGGAGTGAACTTCAGTTAATACTAGAGGGGTATACTTACAGAACAATCAACCCTCATACCCCCCAACCCATGAAAAGAACTTTTACGCTCTTCTCTTCCCACCGCATGGGCAGCGACCGGCTGCCACTCCTGCAGGCCTCGCGGCTCAGGCAGATGCTACTGGTCGTGCTCTTCCTGTTCACGACTGTATGCGTACAAGCGCAGATCACCTTGTTACAGGATTATCAAAACAATCATTCCGCTGCCATCGGAACCTTCCAGGGCATCAACTTCCGGGAGGCGGGCTTCTCCGGGCTATACGCCATCCCGGGCACCAATGGAAAAGAATTCTGGACACTCTCCGACCGGGGTGTCAACGTAGACGCGGCCAACGCCAACCCCGCCGCTTGTCGTCCTACCTATGACAAGATCTATGGTTTCCCCTCGTATGCACCCAAGATCCATCGCATTCGGGTGAACGGCGATTCGGTGCAAATCCTGCAGACCATAGCCATGACACGTCCGGACGGCACCAACGCCACCGGCATCATCAACCCGGCCGGCTTTGGCAGCACGGCCCAGGAAATGGCTTCGACCGACACCGTGTTGAATTGCGCCAACTTCAATCTGAAGATCGCTCCCAAAGATGTGTGGGGCATCGACTCCGAAGGGATCGTGCGCGATGGCGACGGTAACTTTTGGGTGTGCGAGGAAGGCGGCCCCACCGTGTGGAAGATCAGTCCCAACGGTGTGGTGTTGAAACGGTTCACGCCCTATGCCAACCTCGCCGGCGCCCAGCCGCAGGATGTGCAGATCGATACGGTTTTCAAGTATCGTAAAAACAACCGCGGCTTCGAGGGCATCTCGATCACGCCCAGCGGAAAGATCTATGCCATCATTCAGAGCCCCATCCTCTACCCGAATAAAAGTGTAGGCGAAGGCACACGCATCCATCGCATCCTCGAAATAAATCCCGTCACCAACGCCACGCGCATGTTTGCTTACGTGAACGACGGCATTATCGGCACCGGCGGCAACCAGATCCGTCTGCGCGATTGGAAGATCGGCGACATGGCCGCCATCAACGACCACTCCTTCCTCGTGCTGGAAGCGGCCCTGCGCGGCACGACCGACATCAAAAGAATGTACCGCATCGAATTGAACGGCGCCACACCCGTCACCTCCGCGCTCTACAACGGCCTCACCCTCGAAGCCCTCGTCGATACCACGGGCCTCAGCGCACAAGGTATCAAGCCCGTGAAGAAAACGCTGGTCATGGACCTGCTGGCCAACGGATGGCCCTCGGTGTTGGACAAAGCTGAAGGACTCGCCATTCTCAACGATAGCACGATTGCCATCACCAACGACAATGACTATGGCCAGTCGTCGCCGCTGGAGAACGGAATCGCTACGGCGACCACCAACAAAAGTCATGTGTTTGTCTATCGCTTGTCGGGTGCCAATAAATTGGAAGGTTACCAGCCCAGTTGTCAACTGTCGGCCGAAGAAATTTCCGGGCCTGCCAATGCTTGTGCTTTTATGGGCCACATCGGCGAAGTGGCCACCTATAGCGTAGTGGCGACCAACGGTGCAAGCTTTGCGTGGACATTGCCCAAACAGGCTACGCTGATTTCCGGTCAGGGGACCAATGCCATTCGTGTTAAATTCCTCGGTGGCTTTGTCAGCGGGACGGTAGGGGTGAAGATCACGAGCACCTGCGGCACCGATGTACTCACCCGTTCATTGAATGTAATAAAGTCATTGCCCGCTACACCGCAGACGATCATCGGCCCTTCCAGTGTATGCGATTTTGTCGGCACATCCACACCAATAACTTACGCGATCGATTTTACTACCGAGGATGTTGTTGAATATCGTTGGACGGTACCCGCCCATGTTGCGCTCGTTGCCGGCCAAGGTACAGATTCCATACAAGTCATCTTTACCTCCCGGTTCAAAGCCGGCGACATTAAGGTGAAGGCCATCTCCGGTTGTGGCTCCAGTGCCTTCCGCACGCTGGCGCTGTCTTCCACGCCTCCTTCAAAACCGGGGGTCATTGCCGGTCAAAGCTATGCCATCTGCAGCCCGAACAATGTGGTGACCTACAGCATCGACCCGGTTCCCTTGGCGACGTCCTACAAATGGACGACCACCGTGCCCGGCGCGGTCATCGTCACCCACGACAGTACCACGGCCACGATCACTTTCCCGCCTTTTGTGAATGGCATCGTGAGTGTGCTGGCCGTCAACGACTGTGGCAGCAGCGCCGCGCGCACCCTGACGGTCCGCTCCAAAGCTGAAACTCCGGCCATCGTACATGGTCCATCCGAAGTCTGCCTTGGATCGCTCCAAACCTTTAGCGTCGACACGTTGGCCGGCGTGCTATACTACGATTGGTCAGTACCCAAGGGCAGCGTGATCCAATCCGGCGTGGGCACAGCCTCCATCACCGTGAAGATCGGCTCCGAAAGCGGCTTAATAAAAGTACGGGCCGTCACCGGCTGCGACGTCGGCAACAACGCCAAGCTCGACCTCGAAGTGAAACGCTGCAACGACTTCCCCACACGCTGTGACCTCGTCCTCTATCCCATACCTACTAAAGGACAACTTAACTTCCGCTTCGACACCGATCAGAAAGTAACCTTCCAGATAACCATCACGCATGCCATTACCGGTGCGACCGTGTTCCGTACCGCAGGCACGGTTGCGCCTGATGACAACACATACGCAGCTGACCTGTCGCAGCTTCCCAACGGTTACTACATTGTGCACGTAACGTCCGGAACATTCAGCAAGCATCAGCGCATAGAAATTAAACGTTAGCGATTTGGATTTACGGTTTAGAAAAAGAAGCAGCCTTCGGGCTGCTTCTTTGCTTTGGGCCAAAAAATAAAATTGTATGCTGGACAAACACGGATGGATTCAAATGCCCCACTAGTATATACACTTGCGCCAGTTTGTAAGTCTTCGGTGTAACCACTAATATTACCTTTTAAGATGATATACCTACCCGTTGCGATACGCCATGAGAAAAAGTATTACAGTATTATTTTTATTCGTGTTTTTGGCGGGCTTTTCGCTTAAAGCACAAACGGATCACTCCGGGATTGCTGTCACCGACAAGTTTATATGGGTCAGTACCGGAAGACTTCACAAGTTTGATAAGACCACGGGCGAACGCCTGGAAAAGAATAGCGGTAGCACCATCACCTATTTTCTAATGACAAAGGATCACGAGGGAAATCTGGTAGTTGCCGGCAGTGACCATAACATCTGGAGACACATCGACCAAACGAATACGAGAGAGGTTTTGGCGAGATTTAATGGAAGACCCTATGGGATGGTGCTTGACAGTCATGACAATATTTATTTCATCACCGACAAGGGAATAGAGGAAGAGCAAACCGGAGAGGTCTACTTCTCCAATGTCTCGCTGAACAACCAGATCCGCATCCGGGATAAATGGGGCAATCCGTATTGTTATTATATCGATAAGCAGGACCGAATCTGGCTGGGGTTCGGTTATGGTGAATGGGGTGGGAATTTGTTCGTTTTTGATACGGTCAGCAAAACATTTTTAACTCCCAATCTTAACGATTTTAAAATTACCCTCTGGCCGATTAAGTCCTTCTTTGAGGTTAACGATGCGGTCTACGTTTCCGCAGGACTACAGCACATGATAATGACCAACGGCATCATCATCAAATTTGATAGCTTGAAGGCATCCGTGTTATTGGAAAGCCGCGAAAAAATGAAAGACGGGAACATGGTGTCAGGAGAATACATTGGACCCGCTACATACAGTCCGGCCGACAGCTCCATTTGGTTTTACTCCCAGAACGGAGTTTTCAAAGGAAATAAAAACAAGGATCTTTCAAAGCTGGAGAACTGGCAACTCATTTTTAAACCCCAGCTCCACTGGCAATATGGACAACCCTATGCTGTGGGCTCTCCCATGAACGTAACCCGTTTGATCGCGATCGATAAAACAAGGTTTGTCCTGCTCTCTGTGAACGACGGCGCGGTTTATTATGACGGAACGCATTTAAAGAAACTGGAATAAAAAGCGAATGCCGGTTGTATCTGCAGCTGTAAAATGACCTGGAAATTTATTAATTTTCCGATCGGTAATTATTTTCAGAACTGGTTGTGGCGATCATAGCCCATTCCCTTCTTTTATTTAAGCGCGAATCATATGGACGTAAAGGCATCAATGATAAATGACTACAAAAAGTGGTTGTTGTATAATTTTGGCAATCAAGGATTCGAGAGCCACCACCAGCTTTTCAAGGCGTTGAAGTCCGGTGAGGCGTTTGGTGCCGTCAGGGTTAGTGTCAGTGAAAAGGAGGGTCAGCGGCACTAGGTCATTTCACATGAAGCGGTGGACGCTGAGTTGCAAATCGCCGAGAGCCGGCGCGCTGCGGTCCTTCAATACTTGGTGGATAACTACTTTCATACCGAGGATATCGATCAGGTGTTGGTTCAAAAGAAACAACAATCGGAGAAGGGAAAGAATCATAACTACGTCGCCGACAACCCTTACGAAGACGAGCGGGAATATGCGCCAACTATCATTTGAAGGTAACACAATCTATTAGGCATCAATAAATTCACCTTCTGAATAATGGGAAAAAAAATAGGGACGCTAATCATTATACTCTTATTACTTGAGCAAATCGGTTTTGCACAGCCCCCCAGGGCGGCCAAACAATTAAAAGTTAACGGGATCTATATCCATTCATCGACAAAGACGAAGTTTCCGGAGAGAATCGGTATTTATCATAGAGAAGGTGTTTATGCATTCGATAAAAAGAGAGATAATATCGGCGCTACATACAAAGCCGAGACAACGACACTTTCAATTTTTTTATATCCGGCTGGGGAGAGAAATGAAGGACGTTTGAGGAACCAATACTTGCAAGCCATGCACGAAATGGCTTTTGTTTCCAAAAATGAGCCTGCTGCTCAGCAAGGATACAAGTACTTCAAAAAGAATGGATACAAAGTTAACGGTTTCTCCGCAGTTACTCTGGATGAATCAAAGTCGCAACTGACACTCTTTGAGTGCGGACGATGGTTTTTTAAAATACGAATCACGACAAATTCTCTTGACACAGCCGAAATCAACGGTCTTGAAAGAAAGGTTTTGAATTCATTTGAGCCAACGCAGCTTGTGAAAAGTTCACCACTTAACTCCAAGGCAGACGTCTATTTCGCCAGAGCTGCGTTTCGTGATTCCCTCATGCTTGGATCTGTCATGGGAAGCGCATTTAAAAAGATATCATGGGCGCTTGAGAACATCGACTCCTTAGAACGAGCTGCAGGATTCCCTGACCTATATCTCGGACTTCATGTGGCGTCCTTGGAGGAATTCGTTCAATTTGAGAAAAGGCAGAAATGGAATAGACAACCAAGCACAACAGATTATTTAGATGAGCTGAATCGGATAATTGATGCGGGATTCTTAGAGGAATTCATTATGGAACAATTTAATAGCGTAATGATAGTTCCCAAGGACGTAACATTAGACTTTGAAGGATTTCAGTATTGGAAGCAGACCCATCCGACATCTATTAATCTGAATCAACTATTTTATGTGATATCGTACAAAGAGGAAAACTGATGTTCTACTACAAACTAAATTGTATTCCCAAAATGGAGCAAACAGACAAAAGAAAAAAGTCAATTGGCGCGGCCATTGGAATTGTCGCATTCGCACTTTCTTACTTTGCCGCTCAGCAGTTATTTTTTTGTGACCGTTTCTCTCGACAAAACGATGATGCAAGCGGAGTCTGAGCTAAATAAAACTGTCCAATCATGGCGGATCAGGAGACACGACTGGATAATGCGACGGCTTTGCCAGGCTCATCAACAACGCCCTCGCGAACGAAGGCTTCTGGACAATCCTCAGCGAAAAGTTTTTAACGCACCCGCATTTGTATAGGCGCCTGGTTGAAATAAAAATACAGCGTGTATAGCTGACGATGCTTCGGGTTCCGAAGGTCGTGTCGATCAAGTTCCCGAAGTCTGCATGCGTTGTTCATGGGAACGCGCAAGCGACATTTTCGGTAACGTTCTCGTTCCGCGTTCGTCCGAATTTGTGAGCAGCGTCAAAAAGATCTTTGCAGGTCCTTTGCAATTCGCTGGATATGAACGCTTTGCCAATGAATAAAATCTCTGGTGAACAGCCCTTCCAGCCCTCAAACGTTGCCAAATTTTGAACAAACGATTGCATTTATTAACCGTTATGCATACACTTGTTTTAAAATCCCAGGTTTAGGCTGGGCGTTTATAACGGCAGAACGGATGCAGGAAGACCACGAATGGAGCGAGCAGGATCTGGTAGCGGCATTGCAAAATGGCGATGCCCGGGCGTATAATGTCATCTTCAAACAGTACTGGAAAACTTTATATCACCAGGCCTACACGAAACTGCAGTCACATGAAATTGCAGAAGAGATTGTACAAGATTTGTTCCTCACGCTTTGGGAAAAGCGCAGCACCTTGCTGATCTCCAATCTACAGCACTACCTGAAAGCCTCCCTGCGCAACAAATGCATCGATCACATCCGCGCCCGGTTGGTAAAAGACAAATACTGGACCTACTACAAAACCTTTATCCCACGCCAAACCAACAACACCCAGGAGATGGTGACCTACAACAACCTGGTCGAAGCCCTGGAAAGCGGCATGGCCCGCCTCCCCGAAAAAACAAAAGCCATCTTTTCCCTCAGCCGTTTCGAAGGCCGCTCCGTCGCCGACGTCGCCAAAGACCTCCAGCTCTCCGAAAAAGCCGTCGAATACCACCTCACCAAATCCCTCAAAGTCCTCAAGGTCTACCTAAAAGACTTCGTCTTCCTCTTCCTCCTCTTCTTCATGTAAACAACCCGACGACGTCTATTCCCTTAGTAGCTGACTTCAAAAATTCCGCCCACCGGATTACACACTTGCATCCCTAACTCCCTGGTCCCCAAACTTTCGGCCCCGACCATTGCCCCCGTCCTTTCAGCCCTCAGCACTAACCCGCCCAGCTAAACTCCTGACTAACAACGGCAACCGAATGCCGCCAACAAAGCTCCTGTCTTCTCCGGCTACTGGCTACTGGCTACTAGAATGCCGAGAACAAGCTCCTGGCTCCTGGCTTCCGACTCCTGGCTCCTGGCTTCCGGCTCCTGGCTTCCGGCTCCTGGCTCCTGATTTTTTTCCGAAATCGATTTAGGGATTCCCCCGCCCTCCTCGTCTTCTACTGATATATGCGCGAAAACCC
>CBIHQM010000215.1:0-11251 GCA_966211885.1 uncultured Chryseolinea sp. | reverse complement strand
GAATGGAACTGTTTTGATCCTTGTAGCCGGTCTCGGCCGTCGAGGGCACGGAGGCATCGCGTTGAATGACCCTGCCGTCGCGCTTCATGTGTTGAAAATATCCTTTGCGCGAGGGATCGTGACTATGAGCTTCCAACCACGCGAATGACTTCTTTGCTAATGCGAGTGCCGCTGTGTCGCGCGAGGCATGATAGTAGGCCGACAAGGCATAGAGGCCAAAGGCATTTCCATACGCCGTTTTCTCTTCGTTAGGACCCGACTTCACGGCGCCGGCGCGGTCCACTAAGGTATGAAAACCGCCATAGGTTTTGTCCCACATCACATCGCGCAAAAACAAAAAGCCGTGTCGCGCATTTTCTTTGTATTGTTTCACGTCCGGGTAGCGTTCGGATGCTTTTGAATTGGTCCACACGTGGCGGGCCTGGGTCACGATCATTTTGTCCTGGTCGCCGGTGGGCTTGAAGTCGAAGGTGAAGGTGCTGAGGAAGCCGCCGTAAGAAGTGTCGACGGCCAGGGGATACCACTTGTCCAACGTTTCGGTGCGCAGCGACTTTTCGATGGCGGCGGCGATGGCTTCACGGTCGTCCGAGGGCTTTGGCGTGCCACAGCGCACCAACAACAGGATGGCTAGAATTCCAGTGATAGGTTTCATGCGTCAGTTCCGGGTTAGGGGAAGTGAATATACATGACTTTCCGCGATTGTGGGAGACCGGTCTGCCGGTGGAACGGCCATTACTCCATGAGCGGAATATCGGGACAGGTCGATGGATTGAAAGCGGTATGAAGGTGCAACAACACGGGTAATCGGAGCCCATCCATAAAAAAACAAAGGCCTCCGAAACATCACGTTTTTTGCGGAACGGTTTCGGAGGCCTTTCGGTATAAAAAGAATCGACCTACAACAGGGTAGCGTCGATCGTGATCTCGGCTTTGAAAAGTTTGGACACAGGGCAGTTTGCTTTGGCATCTTGCACGGCGGCGTCGAACTTGTCTTTGCTGATGCCGGGCACTTTGGCTTTCAAGGTTAATTGCGCCGTGGGGATGGTGCCGGTGTTGGGATCGAGAGTGATCACGCAGTCGGTGGACAATTCGTCGGCGGTGAAGCCGGCTTCGTTCAGCACAAAGCTGAGCTTCATGGTGAAACATCCCGCGTGCGCGGCGGCGAGAAGTTCTTCGGGGTTGGTGCCCACGCCTTCAGCGAAGCGCGAGTTAAAGGAGTACTGTGTCTTATTCAATACGGTGCTCTGCGTGCTCACCGTTCCTTTGCCTTCCTTGCCGGTGCCGTTCCAAACGGCGTTTGCTCTTCTTTTGATCATAGCGGTATGGGTTTATTTGTTTTGTTGTGCGATGAATTTGCCGGCGATTAACGACCGGCCTGTTTCAATGTCGGCGAAGATAACAAATTCATTTCGCCTGAAAATTTGCGGGGTAAAAAATAACGCAGAAGCAATACAGGTTTAGGATGACCCTTTCCATGGCTCATGTCCACGTGAACTCATCCTAACGCAAGCCGACGTCCACGACCGGCGTGTCGCGAGGCCCGGCGGCTTGAACGCTCTCCGAACTTTTTGCGAGACATCATTTTAGAGTTTCAGGATGACAAATCGCTGGCGATCAGAAGGGTAATGCCGTGTGGAAATGAGGTTCACAAAGCTTTTTTTGACGGTTTCAATCGTTTTCCATGATTTTTTTATAATATAGTGTAAAATTGACACCTAATCGGAAGGCGTAATTTTTTCAAGTGTGGTTAGGGGGTAGGCCGACCCATACGACTTTACAAGAAAGAGATAGAACCAGACCAGAGAGCATTATGAAAAACAACGAAAATTATTCCCGCCGCAGTGCCTTGAAGAAGATGGCAGGCACGACCGCCATGGCCGTAGCCGGCGCTTCACTGGCCCACCGCTTGTCGGCCGCCGAAGCCGTGCTGGACGGCAACCTGAAAGGCAAAGTGAACCACTCCGTTTGCCGCTGGTGCTACAACGATATTCCCCTCGAAGACCTCTGCAAAGCCGCCAACAGCATCGGCCTGTCATCCATCGAGCTGACCGGCCCGGAAGAATGGCCCATCCTGAAAAAATACGGTTTGACTTCAGCCCTACCGTGGGGTGCCGGCAAAGGCATCACCGATGGCTTTAACAATCCCGCTTTACACGACGAACTGGTGAAGAGCTACTCGGAGGTAATTCCCAAAGCTGCTGCTGCAGGCCTCAACCAGATCATCTGCTTCTCGGGCAACCGCAAGGGCCTCGACGACGAAAAAGGAATCGAGAACTGCGCCATCGGGTTGCAACGCCTTATGCCCATCGCGGAAAAATATAAAGTGACCATGGTCATGGAACTGCTCAACAGCAAAGTGAACCACCCCGACTACCAGTGCGATCACACCCCCTGGGGCGTGGCCCTCTGCGACAAGGTGGGCTCCGAGCGTTTCAAACTGCTGTATGACATCTATCACATGCAGATCATGGAAGGCGACGTGATCGCCACCATTAAAAAATATCAAAAGTATATCGCCCACTACCACACTGGCGGCGTCCCCGGACGCAATGAGATCGACGACACGCAGGAGTTGAACTATCCCGCCATCATGAAAGCCATTTTGGAAACGGGTTTCAAAGGTTTTGTGGCGCAGGAATTTATACCCAAGCGTGAAGACAAGATCGCGTCCCTGCGTCAGGGAGTGCAGATCTGTGACGTCGCTTAGAGACACAACGAAAGGGGTATACTTTATTTTCATTGTTATTGTAATCACTATTTAAAAACAATTTTCCTCTATGAGCACTCTACGCACCCTCGCGTTCATGGCATTGGTTTGCTGTGGCCTCACTGCAACCGCCCAAGGCGTGAAAGAAAACCGGATCGTCGCGAGCCCGGAGTTTAGCAAATACACCATCAGCCGTCACATCTACGGTCATTTTTCGGAACACCTGGGGCATTGTATTTATGGAGGATATTTTGTGGATGAAAATTCAACCATCCCCAACACACGCCGCATCCGCACAGACATTGTGGACGCCCTGAAAAAGATCCACATCCCCAACCTGCGCTGGCCCGGCGGATGCTTTGCCGATGAGTACCACTGGAACGACGGCATCGGCCCGCGCGCCCAACGACCTACAATGGTCAATACCAATTGGGGCGGTGTTACAGAAGACAACAGTTTTGGTACCCACGAATTCCTCGACCTCTGCGAGATGCTGGGCACGGAGCCCTACATCTGCGGTAACGTCGGCAGCGGCACGGTAGCAGAAATGGCGAAATGGGTAGAGTACCTCAACTTCGACGGCGTGAGCCCTATGGCGGAGCTGCGCAAACAAAATGGCCACGAAAAACCTTGGAAGGTGAAATTCTGGGGTGTGGGCAACGAGAGCTGGGGCTGCGGTGGCAACATGACCGCCGAATTCTATGCCGACCAATTTCGTCGCTACGCCACGTATGCCCGCAACTACGGCGACGCCAAACTGATGAAGATCGCTGGCGGCGCCAACTCCTTCGACTACAACTGGACCGAAACCCTCATGAAAGACATCCCCCTCGGCATGATGTGGGGCATCTCGCTACACTACTACACCCTGGCAGGCGATTGGAACAAGAAGGGCTCGGCCACAGCCTTTGGCGAAAGCGAATACTTCTCCGCCATGAAAGCGTGTCTACGCACGGACGAACTGGTGTCTAAACATTCCACGATCATGGATCGCTATGATCCGGAAAAACGTGTAGCCCTGGCGGTAGATGAATGGGGCATCTGGACGGACGTTGAACCCGGCACAAATCCCGGCTTCCTCTTCCAACAAAACAGCTTGCGCGACGCCCTCATCGCCGCCACCACCCTGAACATTTTCAACAACCACAGTGACCGCGTACGCATGGCCAACCTGGCCCAGACCGTGAACGTGTTGCAAGCCCTTATCTTAACCGACAAAGAAAAGATGCTGCTCACCCCAACCTATCACGTCTTCGATCTTTATCAGGTACACCACGATGCAGCCTTGATCCCGCTGGCGGTCAACACCAAGGATTACACGTTCGGCACCGAAAAACTGCCGGCCCTGAATGCCTCCGCGTCCCGCGATAAGGACGGCAACATCCACCTCACCATCGTCAACATCGACCCGACAAACGCGATCGATCTGCAAGTAGATGTTCCCGGAACGCAAAACCTGAAAGCGTCCGCCCAAATCCTCACCTCGGATAAGTTCACGGATCACAACACGTTCGAAAAACCGTCGGCGTTAAAGCCTGTAGCATTTGCTGGCGTGAAGAAAACGGGTGAGTCGGTGGGTTTGAAGATTCCTTCGAAGTCGCTGGTAGTAATTACGCTTGCGAAATAAGACTTAGGGCTGTAGTTCTCCCTTAACCTGAAAATATCTCTAAGGGAAAGAGAGCTCAACTGCCGATGAAGCACAGAGCTTGCGTGTCAAGAAGTGCGAAGATCGATTTAACTTTCTTGTGACACGCTGATTTGAGCGGCTGTCAGTAACCCCGGGCTAAAGCCCGGGGTTATTCGTTTGGTACGAAAGCTATTCTGATTCCGGAAGCAAATTGATAGTTCATCCAACACTTTCAGCAAGGTTTGTTGAACCTACTCGCTGAAGCAAATCTTAATTTGCAAGGGTAATCCGTTGTCGACACAGTCCGAGACCGGGAGCCCAAATTGAAAGAGTCTGATAAAAAATTAGAGACTCTATTGGGAAACGTCACTAGAATAGACGCGCTCGTTTCAATGAGATATCGATCGCCGATTGCGAAGCTGAATAACCCCAGGCTTTAGCCTGGGGTATAAGTGCCCTCTGAAACATGCGCCACGCTCTAGTTGTCTATGAAATGCTGACGTTCATGGCGCGTAACATCGAAAAGCTCAATTAAAAGCGAAAGGCGTCGGGCGCCATTCGCGAACGCAGAGTCCAAGAAGCAACGACATCATCAGTTTAAGAGAAAAGGCGAGAAGTAACTATGGCGAGGCATGGACACAGTGCGCTAATCACCCCGCCTCAGACCGCGAACGTATTTGATCCCGATCGGCAGAAGAGCCAACGCGAGACTTGCAAAGATGATCCGTTCGTATCGAATGTCAGAATACTCAAGTGTCCGGATCCCATCATCGCAAGCCGTGCACTCAACAATTTTTATATGGCTATCAAAATAACAGAGTACGGCCAGCACTAAAAAAAAGATGCCCACCGCCAGGCTGGCGTATTTGATTTTCTCGCGCAGTGTTCATGCTCGAAAAGCGTGATAACAAAACAATCCGATAAGAGCAAAGATTGCCGGATAATGCCATCCAAAAAAAAGCGGAATGGAAATCTTGCCATGAAAACGGATGTGATGATCCGTAAAAAATACAAAGAGGTTTTGTATAAATCTTTTTATCCAAAACTCAGTCCACAGCCCGACTCCGAAACCGCCAAGAAAACTCAGTACAGAAAATATGATTTTCTTTTTCATTCCGTGACGGCGGATTCCTACACCCACCACTCCAACGGCAACTCAATATCACTCACCGAATTCACCACCAGATCCGGCTTAAACGCATACTTCTTCAGCTCCTCATTCTTACTGATCCCCGACAACACCAATATCGTCCGGTATCCCATCTGCACGCCGCCTTGAATATCCGTATCCATCGTATCACCAATCACCGTGGTATCCGCCGTCTCCAACCCGATATGTTTTCGCGAAGAGCGCATCATGACGGGTCCAGGTTTTCCCACCACAAACGCCTTGATACCGGTCGCTTCTTCGATCATGGCCGTGGTGGCCGCGATGCCCAGGTTGTTCCAGCCTTTCTTTTTGGGAGAGGGGTCGCGGTTGGTGGTGATGAACTTGGCGCCGGCCAGGATCATGTCTACGGCGCGTTGCACCATTTCGAGGGTGAAGTTGCGGCCTTCGCCGAGCACCACGAAGTCGGGCTCGGTGTCCACCAGCGTGATGCCGTGGTCGTGGAGGCTGCTGATGAGGCCGCCTTCGCCCAGTACGTAGGCGGTGCCCTTGGGTACCTGGCTGGCCAGGAACTTGGCAGTAGCCATCGCGCTGGTGTAGATATGGTTTTCGGTTACCTCGATGCCCAGTTTCCGCAACTTCCGCACGGCCTCCAGGGGGGTGCGCTGGCTGTTGTTGGTCATGAAGGTAAAAGGGATGTTTTCACTCAGTAAACGGGCAATAAAGGTGTCGGCTCCCGGAATGAGGATATCCCCTCCGTAGATCACGCCATCCATATCGATCAATAAGCCTTTTGCCATGGTGTTTGGGTTCTATTTTTTCAGAAACCAAAAGTTGAAGGTTTATTTAATGAAATTCAAATATCTACCGCCGGGTTTGTGATAAAAGCCTAAAAAATCGATTGCATCCTTTGTAGTTTCAAAAAAGAACCTGACTTTTATTTTCCAGACCCTCACAAAACCAACAGACTGACCTTCATTTGCCTCTTCCTGGGAAGCGGCTGTGGAGGCGGAAACCTAACAATCATTCGCCTAAAACACATACCCTAAACCAAGATGCAGCAGCAATTACACTCCATAGACTACATCGTCTTTCTCATTTATTTCGTCATCGTTTCTTCCTACGGGTACTGGGTCTACAACCGCAAGAAAAAAGCCCTGCAAGATTCCAAAGATTTCTTCCTGGCCGAAGGGTCGCTCACCTGGTGGGCTATCGGCGCCTCGCTGATCGCTTCCAACATTTCGGCCGAGCAATTTATCGGTCAGTCGGGATCCGGCTTCAAGATGGGTCTGGCCATTGCCACCTACGAATGGATGGCGGCGGCAACGCTGCTGGTGGTGGCCATTTTCTTTATGCCCATCTACCTCAAGAACAAGATCTACACCATGCCGCAATTCCTAACCCAACGGTATAGCAGTACGGTGAGCACGATCATGGCGGTGTTCTGGCTCTTGCTGTATGTGATCGTCAACCTCACATCGATCCTCTTTTTGGGTGCCCTGGCCATCAACACCATCTCGGGTATCAACTTCTGGGTGTGTATGGGCGGCTTGGCACTCTTCGCCATCGTCATCACGCTGGGCGGGATGAAGGTGATCGGGTATACGGACGTTATCCAGGTCTTCTTCCTCATCCTCGGCGGGTTGGCCACCACGTATATGGCCCTCAACATGGTGTCGGAACATTTTGGCTCGTCGGGCGTGCTCAACGGATTCAGTCTCATGATGGATCATGGCAACGATCACTTCCACATGCTCTTCAAACAGGGGAATCCAAATTACCTGGACTTGCCTGGTCTATCGATATTGTTGGGCGGTATGTGGATCGTGAACCTCAACTATTGGGGCTGTAACCAATACATCACGCAACGCGCCCTGGGCGCCGACCTGCCCACGGCCCGCAACGGTATTTTGTTTGCCGCGTTCCTGAAGTTGTTGATGCCCGTCATCGTCGTGCTGCCCGGTATTGCTGCCTATGTGTTGTACCAGGAAGGCATGTTCCAAACCGAAATGCAAAGCAACGGTGCACTCAACCCTGACCGCGCTTATCCCATCCTCCTAAACCTGCTCCCCATCGGTTTGAAAGGACTTTCCTTTGCCGCGCTCACGGCCGCCATCGTGGCGTCGCTGGCCGGCAAGGCAAACAGTATCTCCACCATCTTTACGCTGGACATCTACAAGAAATTTTTCAATCCCGCCGCCACCGAAAAACATTTGGTGCACGTAGGGAAGATCGCCATCATGGTAGCCATGGGGTTGGCCATTGTCATTTCGCCGTTCATGGGCATCGATAAGAAGGGGGGCTTCCAGTTCATCCAGGAATACACCGGCTTTGTATCGCCCGGTATCTTTGCCATTTTCATTTTAGGTTTCTTCTGGAAAAAGACCACGGCGAAAGCAGCATTGGTAGCCGCCGTGATCGTGTTCCCGCTTTCGATGTTCCTGAAGGTGTTGCCGGGATATGCTGATCTTTCTAGCCTCAGCAGCTTTGGCCTTGCTGCCATCAATAACGATTCAGGGTTATATGAGATCCCGTTCATCGACCGCATGGGCCTCGTGTTCCTGGTGGTTGTGGCCGTGATGGTAGTGGTGAGTTTGGCGGATACGAAAGCAGAACCCAAAGGATTGGAGATCGATGCCGCGATGTTCAAGCCCAAAGGAGCTTTTGCCGTGGGCGCTGTCATTGTCTGCGGAATTCTCGCTGCCTTGTATATCATCTTCTGGTAGATCTTTTTTGAAGGGTGGGAGGGGAATGAAAATCCCATGATCCACTTACGGTATAGAAAGCGTCTTGCTGTTGGATACGGCAAGACGCTTTTATTTTTTGATGGTGATCGACCGGTTGCCAACGTTTTAGATTTTCTTTCGATCGAAACCAAAGCGCATCAGCGAAACGGAAACCAGGATATCACAATCCCTCCGAATCCATCGTTTCACTTCGCCTGTATCCCGCGTCTCGTGTGATTACCCCTTCTTAATCTTCCCCTGTACGGTGTGATTCATTTCAAAGCGGATTTCCCAAGCTTTGGTTATTAACAATTCATTAACAAAAACAACCTATGAGTAAATTTTTACTGTTAGCATGTTTGCTAGGCACGACCCTATTGGCGCGTGCCCAGGAACGCGTGGTGACGGGCACGGTAACGTCTAAGGAAGACGGCTCCGCTTTGCCCGGCGTCAACGTGGTGTTGAAGGGTACTTCCTTCGGCACCGTTACGAATGCGGATGGGGTCTACAGGCTTTCCATCCCCAACGCCGATGCAGGAGGGAACATCGTGTTCTCCTTCATCGGTCTGCAAACCCAGGAGGTCGCTGTCGGCGACCGTTCGGTCATTGACATCCAACTCGCTTCGGATGTCACACAATTATCAGAAGTGGTAGTCACCGGTGTCGGCGTCGCGACGGACAAACGACGTCTGGCCATCTCGGTCGAGTCGGTTTCGGGTGATCGCCTGCCGACCATTCCCACCGCGTCGATCGACCAGGCACTGGTTGGAAAAATTGCGGGCGCACAGATCATGTCGTCGTCGGGTAATCCCGGGGCTCCGGTCAGCATCCAGTTGCGCGGCATCAACACCCTGTCGGGCGGAACACAGCCCCTCATCATGGTAGACGGTGTCGAAATGCGCTCCACCTCGCTCAACGCGCTTGACCTCAACAACGTGGAACGCATCGAAGTGGTGCAAGGCGCTTCGGCGGCCACGATCTATGGCGCGCAAGGTGCCAACGGTGTGATCCAGATCTTCACCAAAAAAGGAAAGCAAGGCCCGATGCACATCGACGCCTCGGCCCGCACCAGCGTTGACCAGGTGCTGAACATCGGCGACCTGCACCAGCCCTTCCATCACACCTTCACCACCGACGCCAACGGCAACATCCTCGACAACAACGGCGGCTTGCTCACGCAAGACAACCTGGGCCTCTGGGGACAAGCCCACTGGGAAAATGGCCCCGCGGCACAAAACAACAAACCCTATCAGAACAACACGAAATACCACGACCACATCGCCCAGTTGTTCCGCAACGTTCATACCTCCAACTACAACGTGGCGCTCTCCGGCGGAAAAGACAACAGCGATTATGCGTTCTCGTTTTCGAAGCTCCGTCAGGAGTCGGTTGTGCAGGGTGTGTTGGACCGCACCAATTTCACCACCAACGTGGGTGTCGACATTTTGAAGAACCTGAAATTTAGGTCCACCACCCAACTGATCTATACCGACAACACGGTTAACCCCTATTACGTGAGCAACGCCCCCTTGTCGTCGGCCATGTATACGTACCCGTTTGCCGACCTGGACTACAGGGATGCGGATGGTAATTATACCTATCAGTTTGGCGGTGCGGGAGCCAACAACTCGAATCCGAAATATTTCTTCCAGTACCAAAAGTTCAAGAGCACGGTCATCGACGTGATCCCCACCCTAAACCTGCATTACACGCCCACCAAGATCTTCGAGCTGGATTATAAACTGGGCCTGAACTATTCGGTGAACAATTTTGCGCGCGAAACGCAGAACCAGACCGGCAACGCCTCGTCGCTGGCCAACAACAGTTTCATCGGCGAATCGATTAACGGGGGATTGAACAAGTCGGTCACCAACAACTACAACATCAACTCGCTGGTGACGGGAACCCTCAAGTTTGATTTTGACAAAGACCTCGGCTGGAAAGTGCCGATCGCCTCCACCACGCAAGTGGCCTTCGACTGGCGCAAGAGCAGTTTCCACCGCCAGTACCTGATCTATACAGGGCTGCCTTCTTATTCGAGCATCGACGACATCAACGGTGCACAATCGTCGTCCAACAGCACCACCGAATATGAAGACCTTTTCATAACCTATGGATTTTTGTTGAACCAACGGTTTGAGTACAAAGAGACGGCCGGAATTTCCGGAGGCTTCCGGTCCGACTACAGTTCGACCTATGGCGATGCCAAGTCGCCCTTCACCTTCCCCCGCGGAGATGCCTACTTACGACTTTCCAAGCTCACGTTCTGGGACGGCATCTCTTCGGTCTTGCCCGAGTTCAAGATCCGGGCGGCCTATGGTGAAGCAGGTATACAGCCGGTAGGCTATACGTTGGATGCATCGAAAGACCTGGCAGGCCCTGTGCCCAATCACTACCTTCGCATCCCGTCATATAAAACCGGTACGGTCGACAACGGATTCATTATATACAGCAACCCAACCTTTGCGAATGCAGGTTTGAAAGTGGAGCGCACCAAGGAATTTGAATACGGTTTCGATTTTGGCATTGCACCGACAAAGAACGGCGCATGGTTCAACTACATCTCCACCAACGTGTCGATCTGGAGCCGTAAAAGCACGGGCGTCGTCTGGCAACGGACGCAGCCGGTGTCGCAAGGCTCAGAGACCATCTGGGATAACTACATCGACCTGAAATCCAACGGCGTGCAATTCAGCGTGGACATGGATGTGTACTCTGGCGATAATCTGAAATGGGATTTCGTGACCAACTTCGGAACGCAATCCTCATCGCTCTCCCGCACAGCCGACGGCAAAGATATTCCGCTGGTCTGGGCGAATGCCGCCACCTACACATTGAAAGGCGGCGAGAAGATCGGCACCATCTATGGCTATAAGGCGCTGACCAGCATCGATCAAAAAGATAAGAACGGCGACCCGTATATCAACCCCGCCAATGCCGCCAACTACGAAGTGGTGAACGGCCGCGTGGTGGACAAGGCCGGCAAGCGTGTGCAGTTCACGCCGGACAAATACTACCTGGGCAACACAACACCTAAGTTCAACATGGCCTTCATCAACAATTTCTCCTATAAAAATTTCCTC
>CBIHQM010000214.1:0-11257 GCA_966211885.1 uncultured Chryseolinea sp. | reverse complement strand
ACGGGAATCTTTGTACGCGAACGGAATCGCAGCGCAGACCACGTGTCGTCGATGGCGACCAGGCTCACGGCTTCGTATCCTGCGGCCTGAAGCGCATCCCAACCGTTGTCGCGGGTGATGTCTGTTTTGATAACGCTGCTCTTCTTGGGATAGGCAACCCAAAATAAGCCATCTTCTTTTAGTGCCTTCAGGGCTTTCGGAACGAGTTTATCAAGTGTGGCTTTGTCTTTGGTAAAAAGTAAAACAAAACCATAGGAGACCTTTGCTTTTGGGGTGGTGTCGTAAGGCTTTTGATCAAAGCCCGGAGGAGCGTTTAGCACCAGGCCTTCGTCAGTGGTTTTGACTTTCAATTTGCCTGAAAGGATCTTGTTCATAGGCGTTTAGGTTTTCCCGGCTTCTGAATGGTTTTCTTACTTCCCATTGAGGGACACGAGACCCCGAAGCGCGTTCAAATTTAAAGGTAGACTCCAAAAGAGGGGGTAAAATTTTAACTTCTTCTCCGAAAAAATACAGAATAATATGGTGAAACACCTTTATTCCGGGCCAATAAACTTCTGAAAAGGGGGTGGTTTGCCTTGTTTTCTTAAGGGTATATAAATTATCTTGCGCAGTTTAAGATTAGACAACCATTCCTAGGCCCGCTATTTGCTCTCAAGCCGTTTGCTTGTCACGAAACCTATGCGCGATCTTATAAAGCATTTGCCCGCTGTTATCTACGAATACACGGTTCAGCCCAATGGAATCCGTCGTTTCGATTTCATCAGTGAGGCGTGCGAGTCGCTGCTGGGCATATCGCCGGAAGCGGTCTTGAACGACGCCGGGGCGATGGATGCCATCGTACACCTGGAAGACATCGGACAGCTACAGGCCAGTTCGCTGGTCAGTGAGCAAGCCGGGCGCGAGTGGAACTGGCAGGGACGCATGCACGTGCGGGGCAAGATCAAATGGGTCGAGATCCGGTCCAATCACGAGCTTCGAAACGATGGCGTCATCATCCGCCGGGGCATCATCCAGGACATTACCGAACGCATTGAAACCGCCCGCGAAAGCGAGGAGCGATATCAATCGTTGATCGAGCGACTGCCCATTGGGGTGGTCATCCATAAACAAGGCAAATTAGTTTTTGCCAACGCCTTTGCCCATGCCATCCTGGGTGGCGAAAAAAGCCAAAACCTGGTGGGCACCGATGTATTGAACTTTGTACACCCCGAATATCATCAGCGTGTCATCCGTAGAATGAAAGAAGTGGCCGTGGGATTGCCCGGGGCCATGATCGAACAGAAATACGTGCGCCAGGACGGCCAGGTCATCGACGTGGAGACCATGGCCTACCCCTTCACCTTCCGCGGCGAGCCGTGCATCCAGGTGATTTTCCGCGACATCACCGAGCGCAAGCAGGTGGAGGCTCGCATCAAAAAGAACGAAACCCTGTTGGCCCAACTTTTCCAGAACGTGCCCATGGCGGTGGTACTGCTCACCGATTCGGGAAAAGTGGAGCAGGTGAACCGGGGGTTCGAAGAAATGTTCGGCTACACCCTCCCGGAATTGAAAGGGCGTAGCATCAACGATTTTATCGTCCCCGAAGAGCTCACCCACGAAGGCGTCGACCTCAACAATCTGATCACCAGCCACCGCATCGTGAGCATTGAAACCGTGAGAAGACATCGTCACGGCCGGATCGTGAACGTGATCCTGTATGGCATGCCCGTGATGTTAGACAACGAGACAATCGGGATCTACGGCGTCTATGTAGATATCACCGAACGCAAACGCGTGGAAGAGGAGTTGAAAATACGCAATGGCGAACTCGACAATTTTGTTTACAAGGTCTCGCACGATCTGCGTGCACCCCTGTCGTCCATCCTGGGCCTGGTGAACCTGGCCAAGCTGCCGGGCAACACCGACAATCCGATGGACTACATCGATATCATCGGCAGCAAAGTGGAGCACCTCGATCATTTTATCGGCGATGTGCTGAGCCATTCCAAAAACTTGAAAATGGAAGTGAGCGTGCGCAAAGTTGATTTCAGCCGGATCATCGAGGAGACGTTCAACGATTTGAATTACCTGGAGGGGGCCAAGGAGATCAAGCGCATCATCAAAGTGGAAGGCATTGATTTCTATAGCGACCCCTGGCGCATTGCCGAAATTTTGCGGAACCTCATTTCCAATGCCATCAAATACCGCCAGTTGGAACAAGTTGCGTCCGAAATTGGTATTAAAATAAACATTGATCACCTTCGTGCCGAAATAGTCTTTGCCGACAATGGCATTGGCATCAGTGAAGAGAACCTGGAAAGAATTTTTGAAATGTTTTATCGCGCCACAGAACAGTCCGACGGATCGGGCATCGGTCTTTACATCGTGAAAAATGCCGTCGACAAATTGGGCGGGCAGATCTCGGTGGCCAGCCGGTTGGGTCATGGCACCCGCTTTGCTATTTTGCTGCCCAACCGCATAAACAGTATGATTGGCAAAATGCCTTCCATAGGCGTTGAACAATAATGAAGATCTACGAAGTATCTACGCCCAAGCAGGCCCGTGAATTTCTCATGCTGCCGGTGAAGCTCTATAAAGACGAACCCCACTGGATCCGTCCCCTGGATAAGGATGTGGAGGCCGTCTTCGACAAAGAAAAGAACAAGACCTTCCGTCACGGCGAATGCGCCCGTTGGATATTGGTGAACGACAAGCAGGAGACCATCGGTCGTGTAGCGGCTTTTGTGAATCAGAAAACTGTGAAGAAGGGCAACGATCAGCCTACCGGCGGGATGGGATTCTTTGAGTGCATCAACAACAAGGATGCCGCCTTCATGCTCTTCAACCAATGTAAGCATTGGCTCCAGGGAAAAGGCATGGAAGCCATGGATGGTCCCATCAATTTTGGCAGCCGTGACCGGTGGTGGGGGTTGCTCATCGAAGGCTTTGATCGCGAGCCGAACTATCAGTGCAATTACAACTTTCCGTATTACAAGGATTTCTTTGAGGAATACGGCTTTAAGGTATACTTCTATCAACTCACCTTCTACCGCCTCATCAACGAGCCCGTCATCGAACGACTGCGCGAGAAGGCGGCCATCACGGCGAAGGATCCTGACTACGATTTTCATTGCCTTGAAAAAAGCGAACTCCCGAAACTGGCCGAGTATCTTCATCACGTGTACAACAAGGCCTGGGCAAACCGTTCGGAAAATCCCGAGCTGAGCTTGCAACAGGCGCGTTTGTTGGTGGCACAAATGAAGCCCATTCTGGACCGGCGCTTGCTGTATTTCGGATTTTATAAGGGTGAGCCGGTAAGCTTCTTTTTGTCGCTGCCGGAAATTAACCAGATCTTCAAATATGTGAACGGGAAGCTGAACTGGATCGGCAAATTGAAGTTCCTGTATCATACGCTCATGAAGACCAACCGCAAAGCCTTTGGGATTTTGTTTGGTGTGGTGCCCGAGCATCAGGGCAAGGGGCTGGATGGCGCTATGATCATGAATTCACGGGCTGTACTGCAAGATCAGTACAACCGTTACGATGAATATGAAATGAATTGGATCGGCGACTTCAACCCGAAGATGATCCTTGTCGTAGAACAGGTGGGCGGAACGGTTTGCAAGCGGCATGCCACCTATCGCAAGCTGTTTGATGAAACCAAGCCCTTCAAACGGGCGCCCATCCTAGGTTAGAAATGTATGAAAAGCAAAACTGGCGTTTTACTTATAAATCTCGGTACACCCGATAGCCCCGCGGTTGGCGATGTGCGCTCGTATCTCTCACAATTTCTCAACGATCCTCGGGTGATCGACATACCGTGGCTGCCACGGAAGCTCCTCGTGAACTTTCTGATCGTGCCGTTCCGTGCGTCCAAGTCGGCCAAAATTTATAAAAAACTATGGACGGCCAATGGGTCGCCGTTGTTGTATTATAGCGAAAAGGCAAAGGGTCTTTTGCAGGCATCGTTGGGCAACGACTATGAAGTGCACTTGGCCATGCGCTACAAGAATCCATCCCTTCCGGATGTGCTGGAGGTGATGAGAAAGAAGAACTATGAGAAGATCGTTGTGTTACCCCTATTCCCCCAATATGCCTCGGCGTCGACAGGGTCGGCCTTGGATGAGGTGATGCGGGTGATGCGCACCTGGTGGGTGGTGCCGGAAGTGAAATTCATCAGCCAGTATTATGACCATCCGAAATTCATCGAGGCCTTCGCAGCCCGCGGCCGGAAGTATAATTTTGCTGACTACGATCACATCCTGTTCTCTTATCACGGCTTGCCCGAACGGCAGGTGGATAAGGTATACGATGAGAGGCATTGCGCCGATCACAACTGCGAGAACGAGATCACCGAAGAAAACAAATATTGTTACAAAGCCACGTGTTATGCCACGACACGGCTACTGGTCGAGAAGCTGAATATTCCCCAGGAAAAATATACGGTTTGCTTTCAATCGCGCCTCGATAAAAAATGGCTGATGCCGTTTTCCGACAAGGTGGTGGAAGAATGCGCGCGCAAGGGGATGAAAAAGATCCTCGTATTTTCGCCGGCCTTCACAGCCGATTGCCTGGAGACCATCATCGAGATCGGCGACGAGTACCAGGAGATATTCAAAGAGCACGGTGGAGAAAAAGTGCAACTGGTGGAGAGCCTGAATGATCACCCTACCTGGATCGACTGTCTGAAAGACCTGGTGACCGCCTAAGGGGTCGCATCATTCACACCAACCTTATTCAGCCTTTTCATAATTTCCTGTTTATACAACGGGCCCACGGGTAGTTCTGTCTTGCCCATGAACACGGCGTGTTGACTATACGAATCTATTTTCTTCACCGACACAATGAAAGAACGATGGATGCGCATGAAGTCTTCTTCGGGCAACATTTCTTCCAGTGCGGTGATGGTTTGTTTGGTGATGACTTGTTTGGAGGTCACGATCTTTACATAATCTTTCAGGCTTTCGATGTATTGGATCTCGTCGACCATGACCTTCACCATCTTGCGATCGGCGCGGACGTAGAGGAAACGTTCGTCGGCGGCGTGTAGCGATTCTTTTCGGCCGGGCGCTGGGTTGTGCCGTTGCTCGAGGTCCAGCACTTTATGGACGGCGCGCAGAAAGCGTTCCAAGGAGTAGGGCTTCAGTAAATAGTCAACCGCACCCAATTCAAAGCCTTCCACGGCATAGTCGCGGTGAGCCGTGGTGAAGATGACGCGGGGTGGATTGGGTAGGGCTTTTAGAAATTCTGTGCCCAGCAGGCGGGGCATCTGGATGTCGAGAAAGAGCAGGTCCACCGGATGCTGCCGGAGAAACTCGAAGGCCGCCAGCGCGTGATGACATTCGCCCACGACTTCCAGCGTAGGCAGCGTCGCGATATAGGTCCGGAGCACCTCCAGCGCAGGAGGCTCGTCGTCGATCAGCAGGCAGCGGAATTTGGGCGTCACGCGTAGGGTATTTTGATCTTGTCCAGCTCGATGGTGAGAGAGACCACAAAAAGGTCCGTGTCTTCGGTGATACGGAGTTCGTGGCCATTGGGATACAGCAGTTCCAGCCTTTTCTTCACGTTGAGAAGGCCCACGTGGGCGGAATTTTCCTGCGCGCCGTTTTCGTCGGCCCTTCCGTTGGCCAGTTTGAACTTCAGCACCGACTGCTGCACGTTCAGGTCAAGACTGATCCATGCTTGTTCGATCATTTCGTTGGCGCCGTGTTTGAAGCTATTTTCCAGGAAGGGCAGTAACAATAATGGCGCGATATAGGGCCGATGCAAGTCACCTTGCACGTTCACGGTCATGTCCAACCGATTGCCAAATCGTTCTTTTTCCAGGTCGATATAGCTATAGAGCACCTGGATCTCCTTTTGCAGTTCGATGGTTGCTCCCCGGCAATCGGTGAGCATGTAGCGCATGAGCTGCGAAAGTTTCAGGATGGCCTCGGGCGTGCGATCGGATTTTTTCAGGGCGAGTGAATAAATGCTGTTGAGGGTGTTGAACATGAAATGCGGATGCAGTTGTCCTTGCAATACTTCCAACTCGGCGCGAAGCTTTTCCTTTTCGAGCTTTTCGGTCTCGATGCGCTTGCGATAAAAGTTCTTCACCAGCTTGATGGCCACGGCAAATCCTGCCGCTGTCATGGAGCCGCGCAAGCCGCCCATAAACGAATAGAAGACCGTCGTTTTCCTCATGGGAAAATCTACCCACTCCCGGTAGGTGGAGATCACGAACGTGTTCAGCAACATGGATATTCCTGCAGCCAGGAGGATCATGACGAGCGTGGCCAGCAGGGCTTGCCAGTAACGGTCCTTCAGGATGAGCCGTGGAAGCACGCCGTAGATGATGCTGTAGCTGAGAAAGATGTGGGCGGGTAAAAAAATCAGGGATTCCATGAAGGAGATCTTGAAAAGCGTGGAAGCGTCTACATAATAAAAACCGTAGAGCAGTCCAAAGAACGCCCACCAAGCCAGCCAGAAGAGGAAATGCCGCGTAAACCGGTAAGCGCGGATTTCGGACAGGACGAGCCGTGAAAAAAAACTATCCATCGTTAAACTTACTCGTTCTGTCGCTAAAGGTTGAGGGAAAAAGTCGTTTGTAGACAAAAGTGCCGTTATCGTCGATAAAACCATTTCATCGCCGGGCTCCTTCTCTATGTCCGGCAAAGCCTTGCATAGGGCTAAGCTCCAAATATTTCTCAGGGGACTTTGCGTATTTCATACAAAGATCAAACTTTATGAAACGTCTTGTCCTTTTGTCCTCGTTCGCGCTGTTGGTCATGACCACAGCCTTCGCTCAGCAAGCCCCGACGTCGCCCGTCTATTGGGTAGTGGAAACCAACCCCAGGAACATCCCTTATTCTGTCGTTCGTTTTTATGATGCCAATAACACGCTGGTGCATGAAGTTGCGATCGATGGTGTGTATATCAACATAAAAAAAGCAAAATATAGAAAGAAGCTCGACTTGTTGTTAAGACAGTACAACGAACGCGGCATGTCGGCTTCGAAAAAGCACAGATCGAGACGTTCGATTTGATTTAGTAGTTAGAGCGAAGCCCGGCCAAAAAAGACCGGGCTTTTTTTGTCTATTTTAAAATCAAAAAACGCTCCCCGGAAACGGTGTCCGTAAATTGTTGTTTGGTTAAGGGCTTGAAGAAATGGCGGTACGGTAGAAACAAACGCAGTTGATAATAGTCTGGTGTGTGGCAGCGTTTTTACTCTTCCAGCATATCCCTCAACTCAATCTCCAACGCCCGCGTGCTGATGTAAATCTCATTCAGCGAAAGCGCCAGCGAGACTAACAAAAACAATAAACTAAGTCCAAAGCAGCTAAACGCCATCACCTGATTTTCCAGATAAAAGAAAAGCATCGAAAGCACACAAAGAAAAAAGCTGCTGATTCCTGCGCCTTGCATGTGCTTGATAAGCATCAATCTTTTTCTGAGATTCCGAATCTGGGCCCGGATAATCTCATGTTCCTCCTGAACTTGTTTGTATTTCGTGTGGAGGCTCCGGATCAATGTGGCCAGCGCCAGGAACCGGTTAGTGTAAGCCAACATCAACAACGTGATGGCGGGAAAAAGCAGGGCTGGTGTATTGATGTTGATGTCCATAATAAGATCCGTTTTATTGAACACGTTGTAGTCTGCGCAACGATTTTGCGAACACGGCAATCGTCCCAACCGAAACCAGCGTCATACATCCGCCGAAGATCACCGACGGCACTACCCGCAGCAATCGCGCTGCCACGCCCGACTCGAACATCCCGATCTCGTTGGACGATCCAATGAAAATGTGATTCACCGCCGACACGCGTCCTTTCATATTTTCGGGTGTTAACGTTTGTAGCAGCGTGCCGCGAATGATCACACTCACACAATCGAACATACCGCTCATCATGAGCAGGAACAAGGAAATTAAAAAGTTGGTCGAAAGGGCGAAGAGGATCATGCACACGCCAAAACCGGCCACACAATATAAAAGAATTTTGCCGGTGTTCTTCTTGATCGGGTGATGGGTGATGTAGAACGCCATGAGCAACGCTCCAATGGAGGGCGCCGCTCTCAAAAGACCAAGCCCCTGTGGTCCTACCATCAATATTTCTTTGGCAAAGATCGGCAACAAAGCCACGGCGCCGCCAAAGAGCACGGCAAATAAGTCGAGTGAAATGGCACCCAGGATAATTTGATGATGAAAGACAAACCGCAAGCCTGCCTTGATCTTTTCGAAGATGCCCTGCTCTTCGCTTTCGGGAGGGACGGGTTTGTTCGTAACGCCGATTGCCAGAAGCAATCCGGTCAGCATGAGTAGTACATCTGCGGCATAAGAGGCTTGAATACCAAGCCAGCCATAGAGTAGCCCCCCAAGAGCCGGACCACCGATCGCGGCGGTTTCCCAAAGCGTGCTGTTCCAGGTGATGGCGTTGCTATACAATTCGCGGGGAACAAGTTGGGGCATGAACGAAAAAAGTGCGGGTGTGATGAAGCCGCGCGCAATGCCGCTGACAAAGATCACGGCATAGATGGGCAGGGCACCATAGTTCAGAATAAACTTACCGGGCTCCAACGTAAAAAAGAGCAGCGACAACGAGCACAGTAATAAAGTCGCCAGGCAGATCACGATGATCTTCTTGCGGTTCATGATGTCGGCGAGGTGACCGGCATATAACGAAACGCTGATGGAAGGAACCGCTTCTGCCAGACCGATCAACCCGAGCGACAGCGCATCGTTGGTGATCTCATACACTTGCCAGGCGACCACTACGGCCTGGATTTGGATGGCCAGTGTCACGCAAAAACGCGTAGAAATAAAAAGACGGAAGTCCGGGATCTGAAGGGCCGCATACGGGCCGGTCGGCGTACTCATGAGTTCTAGAGAATTTTTTTGACCGCGTCCAGGGCGGTTTGCTGACGCTGTTCGCGCGCGCCTTTGATTTCCACGAAGGGAACAGCCTGGTTTTTCATTTCGCCCAGGTAGCGCTCATAAAGCTCTTCGCGCCGCGTGGGATGTTCGCGCTGGGGGTCGTCTTGCCAGGGCACGTCAACGTAGGTGAGCAGATAGAGATCGTAGGGCCGGGTCTGGATTTCGTGGAGAATATCCGGCGCACAGGAGCCAAACTTCACCTCGCTCCACACCTTGATCACATACAGGTTGGTATCGCAAAACAGGACCTTGTTGCTGTCGCGGGCATATTCATCTTCCAGCCGAAGCTGGCCATGGGCGATGGTGAGCAGGTCGTGTTCCTCGTAGGGACGGATCAGGTGGTCTATGAATCCCCGCGCATATTCGGGCACCCATTCGGTCTTGTAATACCCAGCCAAAAATTGTGATAACTCGGATTTACCGGTACACTCCGGACCAATCACCGCGACTTTTTTAACCATTGGCAGTGAATTTGAATTCATAGGCCGAAAATCGTTTATATTTCTGTAAAATTAGCCCGATCCTTAACTTTCCAAAAAAATAGTAGCGTGAAGCGTAGAAAAGCTATTCAACGTCTTGGATGGGGATTGACTGCAGGTTTGGTCGTGCCCTCCTGGCTAAGTTCCTGCAAAAAGGACGACGATCCCCAACCCAATACCGGCCCCACCGTGGCGATTGTTGGCGCAGGCGCCGCCGGCTTGTATGCCGCCGACATCCTGAAAGCACAAGGCTATAATGTGGTGATCTATGAAGCGTCCGACCGCGTAGGCGGCCGCGTGCGTTCCTTGAAGACCAGCGACAAGCCATCCGCCGCGTTATACTTCAACTCACAGACCGAGCTGAGCAGCGACTATCCCAATGAGCTTGGCGCGGAACAAGTGCTGGGATCGGATTCGGTGTGGGGAAAGATCATCACCGATCTCAAACTCGCCACCGGCGACATCACCAGCGGCACCACGGACAATTACTTTCTCGACAACGCCCTGGCCGACGCGGCTACCGCCGGTGCCGACGCAGATTTCATTGCAGCGCAAAACTTTTTCAATACACTCTCCACCTATGCCGGCCCCCACGTGTCGGTGCAAGACGCCATCACGGCGGCGGGTCTTTCATCGCGTACACACAACATCTTGAACGCGTGGATCGGAAATAAATACGGAACGTCCAACGACCGGTTGGGCATCGCCGGATTGGCCGAAGGTCTTGCCCTGCGAACGCGCAACAACACCATCCAAACCCTCGCCGACAACCCCATGCAGGATGCGCTGCTCTCGCGCTTTAGCCAGGTGGCCGATAACGTGCAGGTGAACTCGGTGATCAAGGCGATCAACTATAGCAGCGATAAGATCACGATCAACGGACAAAATACGCTGAACGGCGAACCGTTCACCACCGATGTGGACAAGGTCATTGTCACCGTGCCGGTGTCGGTGTTGAAGGCTGGCGATATCGGGTTCACCCCGGCGTTGACCAGCGAAAAAACAGCAGCCCTGGCCAACATGGACATGGATGCAACGGTGAGGGTACTGATCGATTTCAAGATAAACTTCTGGGGAGCCACTTCCGGTTTTCTCTATGGTGGAACGAAAGGCCCCGAATATTTCAACAACGGTGCCTTGCGCAGTGAATACAGCAAAACACTTAGCATCACGGTTGGGGGCGCACAGGCTGTGACGCTATCGGGTATGGGAAAAGATGCCATCCCTGCGCTGCTGGCCGAATTGGATACGATCTATGCGGGCAAGGCCACACTGAACGTCCGGAAAGATCTGGACGAAAAGGTTCCTAACATTATCGCGGTGATCCAGGATTGGTCCAAGGAGCCTTACATCCGCGGCGGCGCTGCCTATCTTAAACCCAATGGCACGCAACAAGACCGGGTGGCACTGGCCAAGTCGCTGAACGACCGCGTTTTCTTTGCAGGCGAGGCTACCGACGTGAACGGGGAGTTTGGCACCATCAGCGGCGCCTTGCTCTCGGCACAACGCGTGGCGGCAGAAGTGATTGCTAAATTAGGTTGAGTAGTTAGCCCGGGTTCAGGCCTGGGCCATCAGTTCGTCAAGCAAACCCGTGGGGACCGGTTTACTGAACAGGCTCTTCACGTATTTGTGATCCGTGGCGCGACGAATGTCGGTGGGATCCAGCGTGGAGGAGAGCATGATGATCGTGGTTTTGTGTTTCACACTTTCATCCACCTCGTCGTAGGCCTCCAGAAATTCGAAGCCATCCATTTCGGGCATCTGGATGTCGAGCAAAATGATCAGGCACTCGCCGATGGTGTCGCCCGAGACTTTCAACCATTCCAGGGCTTCGCTTCCGGTGCGGACCTGGCTCACATCTTCCACGGCAAGTTTCTTTTTCAGGAGC
>CBIHQM010000213.1:0-11259 GCA_966211885.1 uncultured Chryseolinea sp. | reverse complement strand
AATTGAACATATTCTTTTGTACTCTGATCTATAAAATAGCGCATGATGTCTGAAAGCCTTTCGATGAGGAGTGCGGTTTGCGGGGCTTCCATATACGCTTCATAATAAATAGCGTTGAGCGTGTTGAACAGAAAGTGTGGTTGCACCTGCGCCTTCAGTAGCCTCAACTCGAACTGGCTTCGTTGCAACAGTATCTTCTCCGATTGTTGCTTTAACTCAAAATAGGCCATCGCCAGCCGGAATATAAAACTGAGAATAAAGACGGTGGTCACCGATAGCAAAAAGGTAACATGGGTCCAGGCATCAAGCCAGTGGGGTGCAGCGGCGAAGGATGCATTGCGTATATACAGGGACAAGTAACCGCGGCCAAGCCCCGCGACGATCAGCAAGGCTAGGGCGCCCAATAAATACGGGACGAATTTTTTCTCTTGATAAAAACGGGGATACAGGAAGGAAATATTTCCATAGACGATGAGGGCATAAAAACCACAACTGCTACACGCCGATAGCGCTGATCGCGTGGCTCCATCGGCCTGAAACATGGAAAAAAAGCTAATGATCAAGATGGAGGCCCACACCAGGTAGTGCAACCCCATCAATCGCATTTTTTCGGAGACGGGCATAAATGACATCGTCGCTAAGGTAGCGGATTTCCACCGCTCTTTCGCTCCCTTCAACAGACCCGGTAAAACGCTCAACCATAAAGCCATTCCCCTAATCCGGCAGCGGGTATCAGACCTTCCTTCTCGGAAGAGCGGATGGTATGTTATATATTTACGGGTTGGCCATTCACCTTTTACGGGACGACAGTAAGATGATCCATCCCATCACGATCAGCGACCTTATGGGCTTAAAGGAACCACTCCCTTTAGCCGACGTGCGCACACCCGCAGAGTTCGCGCACGGCCATGTTCCCGGGGCGTTCAACCTGCCGTTGTTCAGCAATGAGGAACGGGTTTTAGTGGGGACTACGTACAAGCAAGTCGGAAAAGAAGCGGCGATCCTGCTGGGGTTTGATCTCACCGGTCCCAAGTGGTCCGGGTTTATCAGGCAAGCACTGGAAATAGCACCACAGAAAAAGATTGCCCTGCACTGCTGGCGTGGTGGCATGCGCAGCGGAGCCATGGCTTGGGCACTGGATCTGTATGGATTTGAAGTGTTCCTGTTGCAGGGTGGCTACAAGCACTACAGACGATGGGTCCTCGATCAATTTGAAGCAACGTATCCACTATTTCTATTGGGCGGCATGACCGGGTCGGGCAAGACCAGGATCCTCCATGAACTCCGGGCCCTGGGTCAGCAAGTCATTGACTTGGAAGAGCTCGCGCAACACCAGGGTTCTTCGTATGGCAGCATGAACAAATTTGTGCAGCCGACGCAGGAGCAATTTGAAAACAACCTGGCGGCTGAATTACGTAAGCACGACAAGCAACGGAAGATCTGGGTGGAAGATGAAAGTTCGTCCATTGGAAAATGTATGGTCCCCCGGCCGCTTTGGAACCAGATGGTGACTTCTTTTTTGATCGATATAAAAGTTCCTGCAGCGCACCGCATGGAGGCGTTGATGCAGGAGTATGGTTCGCTGGATAAAAATTTCCTGCTGGAATGTACGGCGCGCATCCGGAAACGCCTGGGACACGATCGGGCCAAAAACGCGATGCTCGCCATTGAAGAAGATCGCATGGCCGACTTCATCCAGGTGGTGATGACCTACTATGACAAGTCCTACCGTTCCAGCCTCATCCGGCGCGACCCCGGCCACATCCTCCCGGTGGATCTTGAAAATACCGATCATCACCAGAACGCCAGGGAAATTTTAAATGCCATTCAGGCCATACCCCAGGCCCACTAAATCACCCAACGAAATGACAGAGACGACGGAATTCAAACTCACCCAGTATTCTCACGGCGCCGGTTGCGGCTGCAAGATCAGCCCCGCGATACTGGACAAAATATTGCACAGCAACATCACCGCGCCAGTCGACACCCGCCTCCTGGTAGGGAACGACAAGCGCGACGATGCGGCCGTTTTGGATCTGGGCAATGGCACCGCGCTGATTTCCACGACCGATTTCTTTATGCCTATCGTCGACGATCCATTTGACTTTGGCCGGATCGCTTCGGCGAATGCCATCAGCGACGTGTATGCCATGGGTGGCAAACCTGTGCTGGCCATTGCCATTCTGGGTTGGCCCATCGACAAACTGCCGCCGGAGATCGCACAGCGCGTGCTGGAAGGCGCCCGAGCGGTTTGCGCAGAAGCGGGCATCACGCTCGCCGGGGGTCACAGCATCGATTGCCCTGAACCCGTGTTTGGTCTGGCCGTGAACGGGCTGGTCAATACCGCGCAGGTTAAACAGAACTCCACGGCAACAGCAGGGTGTCGATTGTACCTGACCAAGGCGCTCGGCGTGGGCATACTCTCCACCGCTCAAAAAAGGGGACTACTCCTCACCGACGATGCAGCCATCGCCCTGCAAAGCATGACTACGCTGAACAAGTTTGGCGAAATCTTCGGTAAGCTGGAGTATGTGAAAGCGATGACCGATGTAACCGGTTTTGGTTTGCTGGGACACTTAACCGAAATGTGTGAAGGCAGTGGTTTGTCGGCCGTGATTGAATACGAGAAGGTGCCGGTCATTGCGTCATTGCCGCATTATCTCGATCAAAAATGTTTTCCGGGGGGTACACAACGAAACTGGAACAGCTATGGGCAAAAGATCGGTGCACTCACGGATGCGCAACGCTATATCCTGGCCGATCCGCAGACTAGCGGCGGTTTACTCGTGGCCGTTGCCGAAGAACGCGTAGAAGATTTTGAAAAGCTTCTGCAAGAAAATAAGGTGTCGGCGCACCTATGCAAGCCATTCGGTTATCTCAAAACTCCGGATGGCGGGCCCTTGATCCGTGTGGTTTAAAATAATAGCGCGTGATTTTTTCATTTCCAATATTTCTTTTTAGCTGATTATCATATTAGTATCCTTTTGGTGCGTAGGTCACTATAATGTGCCTACTTGATTTTAATTGCGCCAGGCCAGTATTTGGCAACAAATACACGCCTGATGAAAAGAAGAACCCTTCTCAAACGCCTTGCACTGATCGCCGGCATCGCCACTGTTCCCTTCAAAATATTACGGGCACAAGCCGCCACCATCAAAATCTTAAAACGTCCCTTTCACCAATTCAAGGTTGGTGCGTTGGAGTTGATGGTATTGACCGATGGTCATATTGCTTTAAGCCCCGTGCAGCCAACTTTCCCCAATGGAAGCGAACAAGCTGAAAAAGCATTGTTACAAAAACACTTCCGTTCCACCGAAGCGGTAGACCTGAGCATGAACCTCCTGATCATCAAAAAAGAAAATGACCTGATCCTGGTGGACACCGGCACCGGCGGCAGTTTCGGCCCCGCATCCGGATGGATGTTGGCCTCCATGGCCGACGCCGGCATCTCACCCGAAAGCATCACACACATTGTGATCTCGCATGCCCACCCCGATCACGTGGGCGGGTTGCTCACAAAAGAAGGCACACCCGTATTTCCCCATGCGCAGGTGCACGTAGCGCGACTGGAGCACGAGTTCTGGATGGCGCCTCAACAGGATTTTTCCAAATCAAAATTCCAGGACAAAAAACTGCTCGCCGTCTTCACGGCGTCCACACAAACCATCTTCAAAACGCTGCAGGAACGGGTTCACCTGTTCGAGCACGGCGCAGAACTGTTGGGTTGTCTGCGCATGGAACTGGCACCAGGTCACACGCCGGGACATACCCTGGTGCATGTCTACTCCGGTTCGGAAGAACTCGTTCACGTGGCCGATTTGCTCCACTCCGATGTGCTCTCGTTCCAACATCCCGAATGGGGATTTAATGGTGACACGAATTTTGAACTGGCCATGGCAACCCGAAAGAAAATATTGGCCAGCCTAACCCAGGGCCGCCAGAAAACATTTGGCTATCACCTCCCCTGGCCCGGCATCGGGCATGTGCGTAAACAAGGTGAGGGCTATGAGTGGGTGGCCGAGGCGTACGCCTTTCCGGAGTGATGCCGGGACAAAAAAATTTTATGTAGCAGTCAAACAACCTGTTAGATCACGCATCAAATCTATTTGCCGGATGCATTAAACATTCATTTGTAAACTATGTTCTTATAGATCGGGGGCGGAAAAGGCGATCTTCTGTGCATTTTCCCTTTTTCAAAAAAAAACAAAACCTAATGGTTTTAACACTTTACCCCCATATCAATGAGATGTTTCAATGTTGCTGTATCGGCAGGATGCAAAGGATGCATGTTGCTGTTTGTTGCCGGGCTGCTCAGTCTCCAGGCGGTTTCTCAGGTATTTCCCACGGGCTTTAGCCGGGTACAGGTCGCCAGCGGCATTAGTAACCCCACGGTCATGGCCTTCGCGCCGGATGGACGAATTTTTGTGGCGCAGCAAAACGGAGCTTTGCGGGTAATCAAGAACGGCGCGTTGTTGGCTACGCCCTTTATTCAGATCAGTGTGAACTCCAGCGGCGAACGCGGTCTGATCGGCATCGCCCTGGACCCGAACTTTGCGACCAACCAGTTTGTCTATCTCTACTACACCTTGCCGGACGGCTCGCGAAACCGCATCAGCCGCTTTACGGGCAATGGCGATGTGGTGGTGCCCGGCAGCGAAGTAGTCTTATTAAATCTTGACCCGCTGAGCACCGCTACCAACCACAACGGTGGCGCGATGCATTTTAAAAACGGGTTGCTCTACGTCGCCGTTGGCGAGAATGCCAATGGCGCAAACGCGCAGAATCTCGATACGTATCTGGGGAAGATCTTACGGATCAATCCGGACGGATCTGTTCCCAACGGAAATCCTTTCACCACCGGATCCGAGCAGCGCCGCCGGGTGTGGGCCTACGGCTTGCGGAACCCTTACACCTTCAGCATTCAGCCGGGAACCGGACGGATCTTTATTAACGACGTAGGCCAAAACACCTGGGAAGAGATCGATGACGCCACCACGGGTGGCTTGAACTTTGGCTGGCCCACGGCCGAAGGCACGAGCACGAATCCCGCGTTCACAAATCCTGTCTTCTCCTACCCGCATGGTTCGGGAGATGGCGCCGGCTGTGCGATCACCGGCGGCGTGTTTTTCAATCCGGCATCATCCAATTATCCGGCCGCCTACCGCGGACGCTATTTCTTCCAGGATCTTTGCAACCGGTGGATCAACATGCTGGACCTCACTACCACCCCTGCTTCGCGCCTCCCCTTTGCCACCGGCCTCGGGGGTGATGCGCTCAGCATCGACGTAGGAAACGACGGCAACTTATATTACCTCGAACGTAGTACCGGCGCTTTGTTCAAGATCATTTATACAGTGAACACGGTGCCTGCGATCGTAACCCAACCCGCCAATCAAACCGTAGCGGCCGGACAACCGGCAACCTTCTCCGTGACGGCCACCGGAACAGCACCCCTCGCCTATCAATGGCAAAAGAACAACGTGTCGATTTCCGGCGCGACGGGAGCATCCTACACCATCGCCAGCGCGCAACCTGCCGACGCGGGCGCCTACCGTGTCATCGTCTCGAATGCATCGGGCAGTGTCACCAGCACGGCAGCGACGTTGACGGTCACCGCTTTCAACAACCCACCCGTGGCACAAATCATCACGCCGGCAGCGGGCACGTTATACCGCGGTGGCGACACGATCAATTTCTCGGGCGATGGCACCGACACGGAAGATGGCACGCTGCCCGCCAGCGCATTCACATGGCTCGTTGACTTCCATCACGACACACATCGTCACGATGGGCCACCCGTTGCCGATGGGGTTAAATCGGGATCCTTTACTATCCCCACGAGCGGCGAAGTAGCGGACAATGTTTGGTACAGGCTGATCCTGATCGTCACCGACGCAGGCGGACTGCGCGACACCATCTACCGCGACATCCTTCCTCAGAAATCTACCATCACGTTGGCAACACAACCTGCTGGCTTGCAGGTGACACTGGACGGGCAGCCCGTCACTACGCCTTTATCTGACCTGAGCGTGGAAGGCATTCAGCGCACGATCGGTGTCGTTTCTCCGCAGACCCTGGCGGGGCAGACGTATGAGTTCGACCACTGGCTGCATGGCGGCGCAGCAACACAAACGATCGCCACACCCGTTAACGATGTTACCTACACGGCGGTGTATCGACTATCCACACTCCGCACCCCAGAGAACCCGGCAAATACTGTGAATGGTTTGAACTATGCCTATTACGAAGGTGTGTTCACAGCGCTGCCAAACTTTAACGCCCTCACGCCCGTCGAGTCGGGCAACGTCACCAACGTCGACCTGGGTCCGCGCAATCGCGAGGATGACTATGCCTTCCAGTTCACGGGTTATATCAATGTGCCCGCCGATGGCACCTATACATTCTACACCAGCTCCGACGATGGCAGCCGGCTGCAGATTGGGACCACCACTGTGGTCAACAACGATGGGTTGCATTCGAGCGTGGAAGCCAGCGGGGCCATTGGTTTGAGGAGTGGCAAGCACGCCATCACGATCACATTTTTTGAACACCTTGGAGGCGCTGCACTGACGGCAAGTTATGCGGGACCGGGCATCGCGAAACAACTCATACCCGCGAGTGCCTTCTATCGCGCCGGCACAGCAACGGGCACCCAAACCCTGGAAGCGGAGAACGCAACGCTGTCCGGGCCTGTCGTCTCGAACATTCATGCGGGTTACACGGGTACAGGCTTTGCGGATTACATAAACGCCTCCGGTGACTATGTTCAATGGTCTGCCTCGATCGCTACGGCAGGCAGCTACACGCTGACGTTCCGCTATGCGTTGGTCAGTGGTGCGCGACCGCTTTCGGTGAGCGTGAACGGTACGGTCGTAAACGCCTCGCTGGCTTTTCCGTCCACCGGGGCGTGGGCAACATGGTCGACCGTCTCCATTACTGCCAACCTGAATGCAGGGACGAACACCATCCGGGCAACGGCCATTGGAAGCAGTGGTCCAAACGTCGACAACCTGGTCATTCAAAGCGCTTCCGCTGGCTTGAGCGCGTTGGCTTTGGCACCCGTTGGTGAAACACAAGGGAATGACAAGCTCAGTCTCTCTACCTATCCCAATCCGGCAACGCGCCAGCTATTTGTCGAGGTGGCCACGGGAAATACCTCCGAAGCAAAATTAAGTCTGATGAATCCCACCGGCAGGGTGGTGAAGTCGCAGATCTTCTCGGGTCTTCAGGAAGGTGCAAACACCCTCACGCTCGATGTGGATGATATGACCAGTGGTTTGTATTGGCTCCGTGTCGAGCGGGGGACGCAGAGCCAGTCGAGGTCGATTGTGATCGTCAAGTAATTATCATACGAATTTAACTTCGGGCCCTGCAAAAAATGCAGGGCTCTTTTTTTCGCCCCAATATGGCGCCCCGCCTTTGTTGGTGTTCTTCACCAACAAATTCAGCTTCCAGCTGTCTCTTTGGACATGGCATGACACACAAAAATACCGGCTAAACAATTCTTTAACATTACATTGTCAGCGCTAAACATTATCTTTCCTTTATAAAATATGGAAAGCAACGCAACACCAAACCAGGTCGTACCTCACCCAGGCAATCTCAAACTCGAACGGATAGAAAGTAAGTCCGGCTGGTTTGAAATCTACAAACTCAATGCAATGACCTATGCCCTGGCCGAACCGAATCACTACGAAGAAGTTATTTCATACCTGATCACCGGCACAAAAAGGGCAGTACTCTTTGATACCGGAATGGGTATTGGCGACATCCATGACGAAGTGACGGCCCTTACGCAGCTGCCCATCGTGGTGGTCAACAGTCATTCGCATTTCGATCACATCGGTGGGAATCATCAATTCGAGGAGATCTGGAGTTTTAAAAATCAATTCGAAAATGATAGAATTGAACGTGGTTATACGCGCAGTGAATGCATGACCTACATGACCGAAGGGTCCTATGTCAATCTTCCCGCCGCCTTCGACCTCTCCACTTTTTTCTTGCCTGGAGTTCGCATCACCAAATACCTGCACCATGGAGAAACGATTGACTTGGGAGGCAGAATCCTGACGGTACACAGCACGCCCGGTGAAACCCCAGGAGCCATCTCGCTATCCGATGATTTGTTCAACATCCTGTTCGTCGGTGACCTACTGTATCCAGCTCCCTTGTGGCTACACCTTGACGAATCGGACTGGTCCGCATTCGCGCGTTCTGTAGACTATCTGCATGGACTGCGGGAAGACATTCAGTACATCTGCCCCGCACACAATGAAGCGCGCGTAGGCCCGGAGTTTCTTAGCGAAGTGAAGCAAGGAATTGCATCGATAAACAATGATACCATCAAGGGCGTTGAGAAAGACGGATTCTTGTTGTTTAGGTTTAATGGTTTTTCAATTTTGACAAAGCGCAAGGGAGCCCTATAAGATTTGCCAGCATTCCGAAATCCAAAGTAAGTCATCCGCTCCCCCTTCCAATCTTGAATTTTACCGTGCGATTTCGCTCAAACGCTCTCCGGTTTCGATACAGCTCCAGGTTTTTACGATACAAGTAAGTCATTGATATTATGACATTTACAGATTGGGTCGTATATTGTATACCGACACCTCAAAACAATCGCTTATGTTCAGGAATTATCTACGCGTTGCCTTCCGGACCTTGCACCGGAACAAAAGCTATGTAGCGATCAATACCCTGGGGCTGGGGATCTCGCTGGCCTGTTGCATCACGGCCTACCTGTTGCTGGCCTATAACATCGAGTTCAACAACTTTCACGACGATCGCAAAGTGAGTTCCGTTTTTCTCATGGTCACCGAGTCGACCGAGAAAGATGGCCGCCATGTACGCGACGCGCAGGCCCCAATCGTTATGGCGCCGATCGCGATGGAGGAGATTTCCGGGATCAAAAAATATACACGTTATCTCAACGACGGTGGAGCCATGCGCTACGGCGACAAGACCTTCAACGAAGGCATCGCGTTCACCGACAGCACCTTCTTTGATGTGTTCGACTTTCCCCTGGCCGCCGGGAGCCACCGCTCCTTCAAAGCCAAGAACAGTATTTTCATCAGTCAAAAAATCGCTAAGAAATATTTTGGAGACGAGGACCCGATCGGGAAACTCATGGTCATGAACTTCGTGAACGATAAGGAGATCGAAGTATTGGTGGGTGGCGTCATAAAGCCACTGCCCTTAAATAACACGTTCTATTTTGATGTGCTGATGCGCATCGAAAATTTTATGGACATCCACCAGATCGCGATCGACGATTGGAAAGACTGGAGAGATCCCTCAACCTTCCTGCAACTGGAATCGCCACAGAACGCTGCCTCGCTCAGCAAGCAATTCAGCCGGTACATCCCCGAACGCAACAAGCTGCGCACCGACAAAGTGGTGGAGGCCTATACGCTGGAACCTTTTAAGAACACGTTCGACAACGAGGACATTCGCTACGGTTGGATCAACTTGAGACTCAATCCGAAAGCATTGATCATCTTCACCTCCATGGCTGGAATAATCCTGTTGATCGCATGTTTTAACCTGACCAACACGTCGATCGCCATGACGGGCAGACGCCTGAAAGAAGTTGGCATCCGCAAGGTGGTGGGTGCCGCACGGCAGCAGATCGTTATGCAATTCCTCATGGAAACGGTCCTCACCATTACGCTCGCCATTTTGATCGGCCTGATGATGGCGCAGTTCATTGTTCCGGCATTCACTGAAATGTGGCAGCTTCCCTATGGTCTCAGAGACCTCGACGGATTGAACTTCTTTGTTGCGATCGTCGTGCTGATCTTCCTAGCTTCTATGATCGCTGGCATTTACCCGGCGTTGTTCAGCAGCAAATTCAAACCCGTGGCCTTGTTAAAGGGTGGCGTTAAAATAAGCGGCACGAGTTTACTGAGCCGCGTACTCGTAGCCGCGCAGTTTGCACTTTCCGTGATCGTACTGATCGCGGGAGTCGTATTTGTTTTGAACAGCAAGTTCCAGGAAGGGATCCAGTTCGGCTATGACAAAGATAAGATCGTTACCCTGACCATTCAGGGCGAGCGCGACTATGAGACCATGAAAGCTGCGCTGGAGCGAAATCCAAAAATCCAAAGCATCGGCGTAAGCGACGGCTACCTGGGACGGAATAGCTATACAACGCCCATCCGCATCGATACCAGTCAATATGATATCCAGGCACTCGGCGTGGGACAGAATTTTTTAGAGACCATGGGTCTTCATCTTTCCGAGGGACGCTTATTTATTTTGGAGAATGCATCCGACCGTGATGAGGGCGTCATCGTGAACCGCGCCTTTGTGGAGTTAACCGGGTTGAAAGATCCGATCAACAAGGTCATCCGTCTCCACGAAGACCGCTGCGTGATCGTGGGTGTGGTCGATAACCACATCGACAATTTCTACCGGTCCAAAAAAGCAGAGCCCTTTGTGTTTTATCCTGCCGGGAAGAATCAATACGTCGCGATGCAGATCAAAGGCGAGCCGCAGGACCTTCCGGAAATAAAGGCCTATCTCGAGAAAACCTGGAAAGAGCTCTTCCCCGCCCGTCCCTTTGAAAGCTCATTCCAGGAAGACCTCGTCATGGAGGGTGCGCGGCAATCCAACACCAACATGCAAAAAATCTTCTTTTTCATTACCGTACTGGGCGCCTTGCTTTCCGCCTCAGGAATTTTTGCGCTGGCCTCGCTGAATATCGCCAAGCGCACCAAAGAGATCGGCATCCGGAAAGCACTGGGCGCTTCGATCGGCAACATCCTCGGCCTGCTGAACCGCGAGTTTGTGATCATCCTTGCGCTGGCCGCCATCGCCGGCTCCGTGGGTGGCTACTACTTCACCGACATGCTGCTGACACAGTTCTACGCCTACCACATTTCCGTAGGCTGGGTCCCGGTAACACTCTGTGCCGTCACCATATTCGCCATAGGGATATCCACGACCAGCTCGACCATTTTAAAAGCAGCGCAGGAAAATCCGGTTCATACGTTAAGAAGCGAATAACAAAGATTCCAGATCATTGGCGTCTGAATACAGCCATCCCTATTTCCTTTAGTTGATGACAAAATAATCATCAACCAAAGGAAGCCTTCCCGCTATATCACACCCTACCGCTTTTCTTTGCGTTAACTTCGCAAGCTCGCCCGCCTCGCCCGCCGTAGCTTTAGCGAAGGAGGGCCGTAGCTTCAGCCCTACCAACATCCACCATCACCCAAAAGGGTTATTTTAAAACCCCAACAAATCATCTATTCTTATACC
>CBIHQM010000212.1:0-11264 GCA_966211885.1 uncultured Chryseolinea sp. | reverse complement strand
AACGTCCCTTATCCCGGCCATGCGTTATCGAATATCCTTTCTATTGGTACTTGGCTACGTTGTTTGCCTGACCGCAGAAGCACAGTCGTATATGAGTCTGCAAGAGGCATTGAAGGCCGCGCGCGTGAACAACCTTTTTCTCAAAACGGAACGCTATACCATAGAAGCCGGGCAAGCCGATGTTGTCTCGGCTAAGCTCCGACCCAATCCGGCGCTGAACAATCAAACGCTGCAACTGGCCAACAGCAAATACTACGCTGAGAACACCGCCTGGAACAGTCCCCACAACCGGCAGGTTTGGTGGCAGCTGACCAAGCCCTTTCAATTGCCCAACCAACGGAAGTACCGGATCGATGTCGCCAATCAAGGCTACAATCTCATCAACAAGAATTTTCTTGAATTGGAGCGGAACGTATTTTTTGATGTCGCCTCCAAATGGCTTGATGTGTGGCTTGCTCAAAATCAGATCCGTGTCATTGAAATTGCCAAGAACAACGCCGACACGCTGGCCAAGATCAATGCGCTCCGTTTGAAAAACCAGGTGATCTCGGAGACCGACCTGATCCGGACGCAACTGTTGTCGGAGCAGTATGCCGTTCAACTGAAATCCGTCCGGCAGGATCTTTTGAACAAGCGGAGTCAATTGCGCTTTTTGATCGGGACAACCGACTCGGTGGATGTGGACCTGACCAATGAATTTCTATTTCCCGAATCCATCAATATCGATACCCTTTTGCGATACGCTCTCGCCAACCGGTCGGATATCCAACAGATCCAGTCCCTGATCACCCTTTCGGAAAGCAACATAAAATTCCAGAAGTCGATGGCCCTTCCCCAGCCGGAGTTGGGTATGATCTGGAACCCACAGAATACCGTGCCCTATGTCGGCTTCTTTGGCACGATCGAGTTGCCGATATTTTCGCGTAACCAGGGCGAAATTCAAAAGTCAACGATCTTAAAAAGGCAAGCCGAACAGAACTATGTGACGGTTCAAACGCAGATCCAAACGGAGATCAACACGGCCTATAAAAGTTTTATCGTTCAGCAACAGAATGTGGAGCGGTTCACGGGCATCCTGCAACAAGCACAATCCATACTCGACCGGGTGCGCTACGCCTACCTGCGCGGCGGCACCACGATCATCGACTTTTTGGAAGCCCAAAGAAGCTGGCTGGAAACGCAGCAGCAATATTACGACGCACAACAACAATACCGGCAAAGCTATATTCAGCTCTTATTTGTCTCAGGCTTAATAAACCAATTGGCACAATGATATCTCGACGTTTAACATGGGCCAGCACGGCGGCTTTCCTGTTATTGATTTCGTGCGGTAAAAAGGATCCGCACATCCCTGTGGTGAGCTATGCTCCCGAAGTCAAGGACCATGGCAACACCATCGTGTTTCATGACACGCTGGGCATTAATTTCTTTAAAACGGAGGTGATCGGCAAAAAAGGTGTCACGGCCAACCTCACCATCCCGGCCAAGGTTTCGGCCACCGTCATCCCCTCGGGCGAGGGCGCCACACAAAACATTGTGCTCTTCGAAAACCCTGACCTGGCGGGCAACTACACGTCGTTGATCCAGCATCAGATCAATATCAACCAGATCCAAAAAATCAATATCAAACAAAAGGAAATCGAGTTGGGCCGGATCAAAGACCTGCAGGCGCACGGTGTGGCTACTGGCAAAGACCTGTTGGATGCCCAGACGGCCCTGGCGATGGAGCAAACCAACCTGGCCAACGAGCGTGCCGCCCTGATCGAGCACGAAACTAAATTGAAGTCGAACGGCTTCAATCCGGAAGCGTTGCGGAAGTCATCGGCCGGCATGGCCTACATTACGTGTGACCTACCCGAAAACCAGCTCAGCAGAGTCACCGAAGGGGGACCTTGCACGATACAGTTCACATCGTTCCCCACCGAGACTTTCCACGGAAAAATTGACGACATCGCCGATGTCGTAGACAACGCCACCCGCATGGTGAAACTCCGTGTGACCTTGAAGAATGCTCAAAACAAGTTGAAGGCCGGGATGTTTGCCTTGTTGTCTTTTGGCGTCGACGAAGGGGAGGTGATCAGCGTTCCCAAATCGGCGGTGATCACGGTGCAGGGAAAGCATTATGTTTTTGTCAAATCAGATAGCTTGCAGTATCAGCGCCAGGAAGTGAGTATCGGAGCCCAGGTTGGAGACCGCACCCTCATCAGCAACGGCATCGCGCTTGGCGCCAGGGTGGTGGTGGAAGGTTCCATTCAGTTAAAGGGTCTATCATTCGGCTATTAAACCCCCCATACACATGCTGCAAGCACAGATCTTTATCGACAAGGATGAACTCCACGGATCACAACCCTTGTTCGAATACATCATCCGATTTCTGATCCGCCATAAGATAAAAGGAGCAACCGCGTTTCGGGGCCACATCGGCTTTGGTACCAACCAACACCTGAAACGCCCCGACGATCTTTTCAGTTTTGACGAGCCCCCCATGATGATAACGTTTATAGACGAAGACGAAAAGGTGCTTCACACCGTTTCCCAGCTTCGCAAGGAATTTAAAAATGGATTGATCATTACCCACCCGGTAGAAATTCACTAACCCATGATCAGAGGGCTCTTACTTTTTTCGCTTCAAAACAGGTTGATCGTTGTCGGTGTGAGCGTGGCCATGATGGCCATCGGCTATTGGTGCTTCACGCAATTGAAGATCGAAGCCTACCCCGACATTGCCGACACGAACGTGATCATCGTGTCACAATACCCGGGAAGAGCCGCGGAGGAAGTGGAGCAGCAAGTGACGGTGCCCGTTGAACGCGCCCTGCAGAACACACCGCGCGTGCTCGATAGAAGAAGCCGTACGATCTTTGGCCTGAGCGTTGTGCAGTTAACGTTCCAGGATGGCACCGACGATTATTTTGCCCGTCAGCAAGTGTTGGAGCGCATTCAGTCTGCACAATTGCCCGATGGCGTTGCGCCCGAACTAGCACCGCTCTCCACAGCCGTGGGCGAAATTTTTCGCTACGTCGTGGAAGGACCACCATCGTTCACACCCACGGAGTTACGTGACTTGCAAGACTGGGTGATCAAACCCTACCTGCTCCAAACACCGGGTGTGGCCGACATCACCACGTTTGGTGGCCCGCTGAAACAGTTCCACATCCTGGCCTCTCCCGAAAAACTCCGCCGCTCCAACCTGGCGATTTCCGATGTCGAGAATGCCGTCGCAGCCAACAACCAAAACACGGGTGGAAACCTGATCGATCAGGGTGAACAAGGCTATGCCATCCGCGGCCTTGGCGCCATCAAATCCGAAACAGACATCCAAAACATTGTGTTGAAATCCGAAAACGGTGTGCCCATATTTTTGCGCGATGTGGCAAGTGTAGAAATTGCGCCGCCGCCACCGAGTGGTGTGCTGGGCTATTCCGTGGCCGAAGACAATACGAACGTGAACAGCGGCGTGGAAGGCATTGTGCTTTTGCGTCGTTATGAAAACCCCAGCGACGCGTTAAAGGCCCTGAAACAAAAACTCAAAGACCTCCAGGAACACGAACTGCCCGAAGGGATCCGCATCCGCACCCTGTATGACCGGAGTTTTCTGATCGATCACTCCCTTCAAACCGTGGGAAAGACCTTGGTGGAAGGTGTTAGCATTGTCGTGATCATCCTCGTCTTGTTTTTAGGAAGCATCCGAAGCGCCCTTGTGGTGGCCCTGACCATTCCATTCTCTTTGTTGTTTGCCTTTATCCTGATGCGGCTCACCGGCATCCCGGCCAATTTGCTTTCCCTCGGTGCCATCGACTTCGGGATCATTGTGGATGGAGCCTGTGTGATGGTGGAGCACCTGGTGCGAAAATACCGATCGTCCAGCGCGGACGAACGTCGCCAGGGCATTATCAAGATCACGAACCTGGCGGCTCAGGAAGTGGGACGGGAGATCTTCTTTTCCGTCACCATCATCATCCTGGCCTATATGCCGATCTTGCTGATGACCCGGGTAGAGGGCAAGCTCTTTTCGCCGATGGCGCTCACCCTGGCGTTCGCTGTGATCGGTTCGATGCTCGCGGCGCTCACGCTGATCCCCGTGCTGGTGTCGTTTGCCTATGGAAAAACGATCGCCAATGTGGATGAGCCGATCAAGGAGCATAAAAATAAAGTGCTGGACTTCCTGCAAAATCAGTATGGCTCCCTGGTGAAGGGCATCCTCTCCAAAACAAAACTGACCGTGTTGGTCGGGTTCACCATCGTGCTGATCCTCGTTGGTTTTGGATCCAAGCTGGGAACAGAATTTCTGCCCGAGCTGGATGAAGGCTCCATCTTTCTCCGCGGCAATTTTCCCTCCGGGATCACCATCCAGAAAAACGCGCAATACTCACCCCAGATCAGGGGCATCATACGACAGTATCCACAGATCGCTTTCGTGATCACACAGACCGGCCGGAATGACGAAGGCACCGACCCCTTTCCCGCCAACCGGAACGAGATCCTCGTCGGTTTGAAAGATTATCATTTGTGGAGTGACACCGTTTCGAAAAAAGAGCTGGTGTCGCGGATCCGTGTCGACCTGGAGCGGGCTTTCCCCAGTGTGCGGTTCTCGAGTGGCCAGCCGATCATCGACCAGGTCATGGAGATCGTGACGGGCAGCGCCGCCGATCTTGCTGTGTCCATCATTGGCGACGACCTGGTGAAGATGAGACCGAAAGCGGATTCCATTGCGGCCATCGTCAAAAATATGAAAGGCAGCGAGTCGGTGAACATCGAGCAGGAAGGGCCGCAAGAGCAACTGGCCATCAAAATCAACCGTGAAAATGCGGCACGTTTTGGGATCAACATCTCCGATATCGAAAACATGATCGAAGCGGCAGTGGGCGGAAAAACAATCTCCGTTCTCTATGACGGCACCAAACGCTACGACATCGTGATCCGCTATCTGCCGGAGTTCCGGAACAACGTCGACGTGATCAAGAACCTGCAGGTGTCGTCGATTGCCGGCGCCCTGATCCCCATGAGCCAGCTGGCCGACATCACGTTCGTGGAAGGACAGACCAACATCTACCGCTACAGCGGCAAACGCATGGTGACCGTGCGCACCAACATCCGCGGCCGCGACCAGGGCGGGTTTGTAAAAGACCTTGAAGAAAAGATCCATGAGTCCATCAAAATTCCCAAAGGCTATAGTGTGATCTATGGCGGTCAATACGAAAACCTGGAAAGGGCCGGCAAGCAACTGCTGATCACCATTCCCCTGACCATCGTGATGGTATTTCTTTTCCTGTTCATGCTCTTCAAAAGCCTCAAGCATACGCTCGTCACCATGAGTTGCATCTTGTTTGCGCTGGCGGGGGGAATTCTCGCGCTGCTGCTAAGAGGCTATTACTTCAACGTATCCGGGGGTGTGGGCTTTGTGAGCATCTTTGGGATCTCGGTGATGGCAGGTGTGCTGCTCGTGTCCGCATTGAACCGGGCCTCCCTGGAAAATACGTTTAACGTCGACACGGTGCAGAAGACCGCAGAGGAGCAAATGCGGGCCATCCTCTCCATTCTCATTGTAGCCATTGTGGGGTTAATCCCCGCAGCGACATCGTCCGGCATTGGCTCGGATGTGCAGCGACCTCTGGCTACGGTAATTATCGGGGGCCTCACGTCCACCCTCATCTTCGCGCCGATACTCATTCCCCCGCTGTACTGGTGGGTGGAACGCGGCAGTCACGCAGAAGAGAAGACCGACGACGACAGCGCGGACTAGACCATAGGCCGCCTCAACTCGTCGCGATCACGCCTGAGGAGATTTGCCTAAAAGTCGAAGAGGTCTTTCGGCGACACTTTAAGCGCGCGGGCCAGGTCGAATACGGTGCAGACGCCGGTGTTGAGGTGTCCGTTCTCCACTTTATTTATGGTTGAAAAAGCAACGTTGGCCCTGTCGGCGAGGTCTTCCTGCGAGATGCCCTTTTCTATTCTGATGCGTTGAAGATTGTTTCCGAAGGCAGCCAGCTTCTTGAGGTTACGCTGTTTTGTGTTTTGGGTCATTTTAACGGAATTGGATGTATAGCGAATTTGCTATATTTTTTCAGTGCAGGGTATAGCAAATTAGCTATACATTGTGTATTCTTGCTAGGGATATGAAAAATATCCTGTTCCATAACCCAAATTCCCGATAAGGGACCCGTGGAGTCCAACTTCCCCGCCCGTGGCATGTGTTGCCACGGGCATTTTTGTCGTTGGAGGTTTTCACCGCAGAGACGCAAAGGGCGCAAAGTCAACGCAAAGCAAATGCGGTATTAACTTTGCGTTCTTTGCGTCTTTGCGGTGAAAAATTAATAGCTACCTGCCCCACGGTTCAAGACCGTCAACACTCCACCCAATCCATAAAAGAAAACGCCTCAGCTGCGAAGGCAACCGAGGCGCAAGAAACTAATTTATAGATGGGCTTTACTTCGTTCGAGACAGATAGAGGTCGTTGATGAGCATATGACCGTTTTTTTCGGTGAGGAAGACCTGACCCTGCAATGTGCTTGTGGCGGCGTCAACAAAGACAGGGTCAGTTGAAAAGTCTTCCTTCAGATTTTGCCGGGTGAGCTTGCGCACGGGCGCCTCCCATCCGGTGCTGTAATAGTAAAAGGTCTTGCCCCCGGTCTTGTGGTTGACGGAGCGTTTGGAATAAATGATCAGGCCAGCGTCGTCGAGCACTTTGTAGTAGCCCGACGTCGGGAAAATACCCTTCTTGCCAAAGGCACGGTAGCGGTACCCGTCTTTATAGTAGCCGGAAAGCGTGCCGAACTTATAGCGCTGTTCAACGCCTTTACGGGTGAGCAGCACATGGTTGTCGAGGTTCACCACGACGGTGTTCAGATCGTCGGTCGTTGCCTGTTCGGTGACGTTGTTGGTGGCGAGGTCCCGCGGTGTGATGAAGATGCCGTTCGTCAATATCTCCCTTCCCGCATGCTGATCGGATGCGCTGACGGCGGTCAGCGGAAGCGGCAACAGGAAAAGGAAATACGCTATTCGTTTCATGCGCTTTGCGGCTTATACCGACGACCATGGTTGCGACGATTCGCGAGTTCGTAGAAAATGGGAAAGATCAATAAAATCAGAACCGTGGCCGTGATTAACCCCCCGATTATCACTATGGCCAACGGTTTCTGACTTTCTGACCCAATGCCGGTGGACAAAGCCGCAGGCATAAGACCTATAGACGCCATCAGCGCCGTCATGACGACGGGCCGTGTGCGTTGCTTGATCCCGAGCGCGATCGCGTCGGCCAAGCTCATATCTTTATTTAAGTTTTCATTGAATTCCGTGATCAGGATCACCCCGTTCTGCACGCAGATGCCAAAGAGCGCGATGAATCCCACCCCCGCGGAGATCCCGAAGTTGATGCCGGTGACGTGAATGGCAAGTATGCCACCGATGAGCGCGAAGGGCACGTTGATGAGCACCAGCCCTGCGTCTTTGGCGTTGCCGAAGGTGATGAACAGCAGCACAAAGATGGCGATGAGACTGAGGGGCACCACTTGCGCCAGCCGGGCCGTTGCGCGCACCTGGTTCTCAAATTCGCCCGTCCATTGTATGGTGTAGCCTTGTGGGATGTGCAGGCGTTGCTTCACGCGCTGCTGTGCTTCCGCGATGGTGCTTCCCAGGTCACGCTCCCGCACGGTGAACTTCACGCCGATGAAGCGGCTGTTGTTGTCGCGATAGATAAAAGCCGGGCCGGTGATGGCCGTGACCGTTGCAATCTCTTTCAAAGCTACTTTGGTTCCCTTCAGCGTGGGCACCAACAAGCTGGTGATCTCCTGTTCCGACTTCCGGTATTCGTAGGGGAAGCGCAAGCGGATATCGAATTTCCTTTCGCCTTCATACATGATCGAAGCGGTCTTTCCCCCGATGGCCATCTCGATGACGGCCTGGGCGTCGCTGGTGGTTACACCGTAGAGCGCCATTTCGTGATCATGCAGTTTGATCTGGATCTCGGGCTGGCCCACGTTGCGCAGGATGCCGGCGTCTTTGATGCCGGGCACGTCCTGGATGCTGGCGAGCACTTGCGTGGCCAGCTTGTCGAGCTCCGCCAGGTCGGGACCGAATATTTTCACAGCGTTGTTAGCATTCATGCCGGCCACGGCTTCCGCGACGTTGTCGATGATGGGCTGCGAATAGTTGTAGTTTATGCCCTGGTATTTTTTCAGCTTTTTGTCCATCTCACCGATGAGCCCATCGAGGCTGATCTTGCGGCCCCACTCCTCTTTCGGTTTCAGGTTCACCTGCATCTGCACATAATAGAAACCGCTGGGGTCCGTGCCATCGTTGGAGCGGCCGGTTTGCGACAGCACGCCGTTCACTTCCTTGAACGAACTCAGCTCATTGCGCAGTGTGTGCACCATCTTCACCGTCTCGTTCAGCGACATGCTCATGGGCATTTTTGCTTCCACCCATAATGCACCTTCGTTCAACTGGGGCAAGAATTCCGTTCCGAGCCATTTGGTCGAGAACAAGGTGGCCGCCACGATCGTGAGGGCTACGGTGAGGCTGATGGTCTTATGCGAGAATGTCCATTGGAATCCTTTCGATACAATGCGATCAAAGAAGGTGACGATGAACGTATGTTTTTCTTTTACATTCTTTTTCAACAACACAGCGCTCAGCACCGGCACCAACGTGAGCGTAAAGATCAGCGCACCCAGCAACGCGAATCCCAGCGTATAGGCCAGCGGCGAGAACATTTTTCCCTCCACTTTTTCGAAAGAGAAAATGGGCAGGAGCGCGGTAATGATAATAAGCTTGGAGAAGAACACGGCGAGGCCTGTGCGGGATGCGGTCTTCTTGATGATCCCGAGCTTCCCGATCTTGTTGAACCGCTCCATACCATATTTCTTCGCGGTGTGGTCCAGGGTCACGAAGATGCCCTCCACCATCACCACGGCGCCGTCGATGATGATCCCGAAGTCTATCGCCCCCAGCGATAGCAGGTTGGCACTCATGCCTTTCATCTTCAAACAAAAGAACGCAAACAGCAGCGACAGGGGAATGATGATGGACACGATGAGCGTGGTGCGCCAATCGGCCATGAACAACAACACGATGGCCGTCACAAAGATGATACCCTCCACGAGGTTGTGCATCACAGTGTGCGTAGTGTAGTTCATCAGCACGTCGCGATCGTAAAACGTGGCCATGCGCACATCGCCGGGGAGAATGTGGGTGTTCAACTCTTCAATCTTGGCTTTCACACGCTTCAGCACCTCGCTGGGATTTTCGCCCTTGCGCATGACGATGATGCCTTCTACCACGTCGTCCCTTTTGTTCAATCCTACTTGCCCCACGCGGGGGAGGTCGGACTGGATAACGTTCGCCACATTTTTTACCAATACCGGCACGCCGGCGCGATCTTCGATAATAATATTTTCAATGTCTTCGATGGAGTTCAGCAAGCCCATCCCCCGCACCACATAGGCCTGCCCATTCTTCTCGATCACGTCGCCGCCGACGTTGATGTTGCTTTTCGTAACGGCCTGGTACACGTCGAGGGGTGTGATCTCGTAGCGGTTCAGTTGGGCGGGGTTCACCTGGATCTCGTAGATCTTTTCACGGCCGCCGAAGGCAACCACGTCGGCCACACCGGGCACGGCACGAAGCTGACGGTCGATGATCCAATTCTGAATGGTCAGCATCTCGCGGGTGTCCTTCGTTTTGGACGTCAGGACATAGCGAAAGATCTCGCCGGTGGGCCCATAGGGCGGTTGCACTTCAGGCTCAGCGCCTTCGGGAAGCGACACCGTCACCAATTGGTTGTTCACTTGCTGACGGGCAAAGAAATCTTCTACGTTGTCCTCAAAAATGATCTTGATCACCGACAACCCGAACATGGAAATGGACCGCACATTGGTTTTGCGCTGGACGGAGTTCATGGCCACCTCGATGGGGATGGACACAAAACGCTCGATCTCCTGCGCACTTCTTCCCTGCCATTGCGTGACAATGATGATCTGGGTGTTGGTGACATCGGGGAACGCTTCGATGGGCGTATTCTTATAGCTCACCACACCGGCCACCACCATGATGGTCACCCAAAAGAACGTGAAGAACCTGTTCTTTAACGAAAACGCTACGATATTTTTTATCAGCTTGATCATCCGCTAGTCGTTAAGAGCATCGTAAATGAAGAGCTGATTGTGGCTGATCACCACTTCGCCCGGTTTCACACCTTGGGTGATCCACGTGATATCCTCGTCCGTTTTATACACCTCCACCTCGCGGGTGTCGATGTTGAACCGGTCTTTGAAGATCATGACGAACTGGCGACTGTTGTCGAATATGATCGCGGACGACGGTACGGCCGTCATGGATTTATCTTCGTGGTAGGTGGCTTTGATGGTGGCCAGCATTTGTGGCTTCAGCTTGAACTGCGGGTTGGGGATGCGGATGCGCACCTTCATGGTTTTGGTTTCCGGATCCAGCACACTGAAGATCTTGTCGATCTTGCCGCGGATCAGGTCGCCGGGATAGCTTAGGGTGGTCACACACACGTCCATGCCTTCGCGGATGCGGGAGATGTCGCTTTCGTAGACATCGGCAATGGCCCACACTTCATCCAGCTCGGCCACCGTGAACACACTTTCGGTGTGGCCGGCGGGCAAGGTCATGTCGCGCGTCAGGTTCTTGTAGATCACAAACCCGTTGATGGGCGCCTTCAGGCTGTATTCCGATTTCTTGTTGAAATTGTAGATCGAGAAAGTTTCCGTGATCCGCCGCAGCGCGGCTTCGGCTTTTTCCAGTTCTTTTTGAGCGGCCACCAGTTCGCGATCCGACGACAATTTAGAATCGTAGAGATCTTGCTTCACGCTCAGGTTCTTTTGCGCCACCAACACGTCCGACTGGGCTTCGATGAGCTGGCGATCGTATTCTGCCACTTCCCCGCTTTTAATGGTCGCCAGGGTTTGATTTTTCTTTACATAGTCGCCTAACTCCGCATCTACCTCCACGACGTTTCCACCCACGATGGGAAATATTTCCACGAGCCGGTTTTCATCGGCCACGATCTTTCCGTTCAGGTTCAGGGTACCGTTCACCGGTCTCACGGCAACCGTGTCCAGTTTTATGCTTTTCAGCATGGTGTCGCTCAGGGCAAACGCCTTGTTCTCGGCCGGGTCTACGGCCTTCTTCGGGTCACATCCCACTGCTAACAGCACAACCAACCACACCAACGGCATCCATGGGCAATTTTTAATGGAGATCTTCACCCACGGCATAATTGAGTTCTTCATATGACTTATTTA
>CBIHQM010000211.1:0-11268 GCA_966211885.1 uncultured Chryseolinea sp. | reverse complement strand
CCCCGAATCCACGAGCTCTGTATAGAGCGCGCTTCCGCTGTGGACTTTTTCCCCCACCACCAGGTTTTTCAACTCGGGATAGGTCATGCCGGGTGAGTCGATAAGCAATGGCAGGCCGATCAAAAGCATGATCACCAGCACGCCCAGCAGGCGGTAAGGGTCGTTGATGCGGAAATATTGTAACAAGGCGACGTGTTAAGCGCACAAAATAGACCAAGGTTTTTATAATTGCCAATGGTTCATTGCTAATTGTTGGGGGATGCGAGATATTTGTCCCTATGAGTGGCACGACCCGACAACAAAAATACGCGAAGCTGATCCAGAAGGAATTGAGCGACATCTTTCAGCGCGATAAACGGGGCATCCTCGACAACGCCTTTATCAGCATTGCCGACGTACGCATCAACCCCGACCTGAGCGTGGCCAAGATCTACATCAGCATGTTGCTGGCGAAGGACAAAGAGAAAACACTGGAGAAGATAAACAAACACAAAAGCGAGATCCGCAAGGCCCTGGGCGACAAGATTGGCAAGCAAGTGCGCATTGTGCCCGAACTGATCTTCTTCAAAGACGAAGTGGAGGAAAATGCAACCCGCATGGACGACCTGATCAAGAACCTCCACATCCCGCCGGAACAAAAAAGCTAACCAATCCTCAAAACGTTGAACGTCCCCTACTTCATTGCCCGGCGCTATTTGCTTTCGAAGCGGAAGAAGAATTTCATCAACGTGATCTCCATCATCTCCATGGTTGCCGTGGCCATCCTTTCGGCGGCCATCATCATTGTGCTCTCCATCTTCAACGGCCTGGGCGATTTGCTGCATGCCATCAACAACTCCTTCGACCCCGAGATCAAAATAGAAGCCAGCGTTGGAAAGTCGTTTGAGGTGAATGACGTCCTGTTGAAAAAAGTAAAAAGCGTTCCAGGCGTCAAGCTCGTGACGGAAGTGATCGAGGACTATGCCTATGCCCGCTACAACGATGCCACGCAAGTGGTGATGGTGAAAGGCGTGAGCGACAACTTTATGCAGCAGGATCGCATACCCGCTGAAAGCATTGTCGAAGGCGACCTGGTGTTAAAGAAGAATGGCAAGCCGCGTGCCCTGGTCGGTTATGGCGTGCGGAGCACCTTGTCCATTGCGGTGGACCAGGATTTTTATGCGTTGCAATTGTATTATGTGAAAAGTGTGAAGAGCGGAAGTTTCGACCCGTCGAAAATGTATACACAAAAAAACATTCAACCCGCCGGAGTTTTCTCCATCATTCAAACCTTCGACGAAAACTATGTGATCGTTCCAATGGATTTTGCTCAGCAATTATTCAACTACAACAACAAGCGGACGTCGCTCGAAATAAAAGTGAATCCCGGTGCCAACATACGAACCGTGGAGGAGGCCCTGCAGCAAGCGCTCGGAAAAGATTTTAATGTGCTCAATGGCGAAGAGCAACACGAGGATCTGTACCGGGTGTTGAAGCTGGAAAAGTTGTTCGCTTCTGTAGCGGCCATCCTGTTGCTGGTGATCGGTTCCATCAACATCTATTTCAGCCTCATGATGCTGGCCATCGACAAGAAGAGAGACATCACTATCCTGGCGGCCATGGGTGCCGATAATCGCCTCTTAAGAAGGATTTTCATTACCGAAGGCTTGCTCATTGCCGCGATTGGCACCGGGACGGGTCTTTTTTTTGGTGGGCTTATTCTATTGTTGCAACAACAATTTGGCTTTGTTTCAATGGGTATGAACTCGTCGGTGGTGGATGGTTATCCTGTAAAAATGTTGTTTTCCGACTTCCTCTACGTGTTTTCTATTATGGCCGTGGTCACCTTGGCCATCTCTTCGCGGCCGGCAGCCCTCGCGTCACGGTTTGCTTCCGTTCAAAACCTGTAATATCCATGTACTAAATATCCCGAAAAAGGCAGTTTTTTCTGCTGGATAATCCCTAATTTTCAGATTCCGTTTTCATCAAAATGCAGGTTTCGAGATGAAAGTGTCTGCTTCACAACCTTTTCAAATTATATATTCGTTGTATCAACACGAATACCTGGGATTCGTGTTTGAATCCTACATTGTCCATCTCGACGAAAAAGGGAAGCTCACGTATCAGCATCAGAACATTTCCTCCAAAAACGCCCGCGAATTTTCGAAAGGTCTCGACGACCGCGACTTCGAACTGATCGAACTCATGGACTCCATGACACAGGAATCGATCGTGAAGAAATTCTCGGCCAAGTTCATGAAGCCGGAGGAGTTCTTTTCGAAGACCTACGACAAAGTGAAGGGCAACGAAATGCTGCAAGAGCAGATCGAAGACTACATGGAGAAACGCCGGGCCAAGATCCTGGAAAAAATGAAAGGCAAAGTGCTTTTCGAAATGGGCAACGATGGCGAGCCCACCTGGCGCAAAATAGAAGTGCTCGACAAGCGCGCCACCATCCAGTTCCATTTTATGCGGACGGACGATCACACGAACTACTACCCCACCATATTCTACCAGGGAAAGAAACTGGATCTCCCCAATCCATCGGCCTACCTCATCTGTAAGAGCCCGGCCTGGATGGTATTGAATGGCCGCCTCCACGGTTTTGAAAAGCACGTCGACGGAAAAAAACTGATCCCGTTCTTTACAAAGAAATATGTGGTCATCCCGAAAAACGTAGAAGAAACCTATTACAACCGCTTTGTCGCTCCCCTCATTGCCTCGTTCGACGATGTGGAGGCCAGCGGTTTTGAGATCAATAAAAGCACCTACGATCCACACCCCGTGCTGACGCTCTCGGAGCTTCACTCGGCACAAACCACGTCGGCTCCATCGCTTTTCGAAGACCGCCGTCCCGCAGAGGAAGCGGCTACCGACGAAGCCGGCAAAATTGTTTTTGACCTTTCGTTCAAATACGGCAAGCATCGTTTCCGCGGCGACCACCTGGGACCCGTCAGCGTGACCTTGGAAAAGCAAGGCGAAGGCTATGTGTTCCATCGCGTATCGCGCCGCAACGACGACGAGAAGAACTTTTTGCATACCCTGCAAAAGTTGGGATTGCCCATGAAAGGATTTCGCGTGGCCATACCCAAGTCGGAAGCTTTCTCGTGGTTGAACGAGAACCGTGTGAACCTGCTGAACCTGGGTTTTGAAGTGAGCCAACCGGAGAGTCGCGACAAAAAATATTTTGTAGGAAAAGCCGTGATCGAAGTGGAGGTGAAGGAGAACATCGACTGGTTCGATATTCACGCCAAGATCCGTTTCGGTGAATTCGAAATTCCGTTCAAGGATCTGCGAAAGCTGATCCTCCGCAAAAAAGTGGAATTCAAATTACCCAACGGTGAGATCGCAATTATTCCGGAAGCATGGCTCACCAAATATGCCGACCTCTTCGCCTTGAGCGAAACGGATGGCGACAATGAAAAACCCGTGCTGCGCAAACACCACCTCAACCTGGTGAAGGAGCTGGAAGAAGGCAACCTGGCCAAGGTCCACCTCAGCGAAAAGTTGCGTTCGCTCAATTCGTTTAGCGGCATAAAAAATTATCCGCCGCCACAGGGCTTTGAAGGCGAGCTTCGCCCCTATCAAAAGGCGGGCTACAACTGGTTGCGTTTCCTCAATGAATACAGACTCGGTGGATGTCTTGCCGATGACATGGGTTTGGGTAAAACTGTCCAAACCCTGTCCATGCTGCAGGCTGAAAAAGAAAACGGCTCGGGCACAACGCTGCTCATCATGCCCACATCCCTCATCTACAACTGGGAGATGGAGGCCAGCAAGTTCACACCGGGGTTGCGTTTGCTCAACTACACCGGCACCATGCGCAACAAGGATGTGCGCCGTTTTGAAAAATATGACCTGGTACTCACCTCCTATGGCATTACCCGCCTGGATGTTGAGTTGTTGCGTGAGTTTTATTTTAACTACGTGATCCTCGACGAGTCGCAGGTGATCAAGAATCCCACGTCGAACATTGCCAAAGCTGTGCGCGAATTGAAGTCGCGTCATAAACTTGTGTTGACGGGAACGCCTATCGAGAACACGACGATGGACCTCTGGTCGCAGATGTCGTTCATCAACCCGGGCATCCTGGGAACGCAAACATATTTCAGGAACGAGTTTCAGAATCCCATCGAAAAGAAAAACGACGAGGCACGTTCGAAGAAGCTACACTCCGTGATCAAGCCCTTCATCTTGCGCCGGCATAAATCGCAAGTCGCTACCGAGCTTCCCGAGAAAGTGGAGAACATTCAATATTGCTCCATGACCACCGAGCAGGAGAAACGCTACGAAGAGGTGAAGGCCCACTACCGCGAGAAGATCTTCAAGCTCATTGAACAGGAAGGCCTTGGCAACAGCCGATTCATGATCCTGGAGGGTCTCACCAAGCTTCGCCAAATTGCGAACCACCCTCGCATGGTAGAGCAAGGCTATTCCGGCGACTCCGGCAAAATGGAAGACATCACCCACATGTTGGAGAACGCCATCGCCGAAGGCCACAAGGTGCTGGTATTTAGCCAATATGTGAAGCACCTGGAAATCGTGCGTCAGTATTTGAAGTCGAACAAGATAGACTACACCTACCTCGACGGCTCCAGCACCGACCGCAAGGAGCAGGTGGAGCGCTTCAACAAAGACACGTCATTAAAAGTATTTTTGATTTCCATAAAGGCAGGTGGTCTCGGATTGAACCTCACCGAAGCCGACTACGTCTTCATTCTCGATCCCTGGTGGAACCCTGCCGTGGAAGCACAAGCCGTGGACCGCGCGCATCGCATCGGTCAGAAGCGAAAAGTGTTTACCTATAAATTCATTACGCGCAACACGGTAGAGGAAAAGATCCTCACGCTGCAACAACGCAAGTTGCGCCTCACCACCGAGCTGATCACCACCGAAGAAAGCTTCATGAAACAGCTCACCAAGGAAGACATCGAACAGATGTTGTTGTAGTCTCACTTCAGGGCACGCACCAGTGCCTGAAAATCGATCCAGTAAATATTTTCTGAACCATTGCGCACGCCGTTGTAGGCCTCGACCAGCGCCGCTTGGGTGGCTGGTTTTTCATAAGTCGACGGGAGATCGTGGCGGCTGCTGGTGAAGAAGAGGATCTTCTGATCGAAGGAAACAAAGGGACAATAGTCCAACTTCGGCGAGTTGAGCGTGCTCACATTTTTGGCGGGCTGCCAGGCGCCGCCGGCATCGCGAAAGCTGATGTAGAGATCGCCGCCACCCTGATCGTCTTTGCGACCATAGGAAGTGAAGAGAATGAATTTTTCATCGGGCGAAACAAAGGCATTGAACTCCCATAGCTTCGAATTAACGGCGGTGTCGAGCGCTATGCTCTCCCCATATTTTCCACCCTGCCATGGGCACATGTAAATGTCTTCTTTGCCCACACCTTTTTCATACTCCGAAGTGAAGTACAGGTTTCCCGACAGCGCGACCGACGGATAGAATTCATTCGCTCCGGTGTTTACAGGTGCGCCCACGTTGCGGGGCGAAGACCAAGTGCCGTCTTTGGTCCGTTCAACCACCCAGATGTCAAAGTCTTTTGGCTGTGTGCCGCTGAGTGGTCGGTTGGAGCTAAAGAATAATCGATGGCCGTCGGCGCTGAATGCCGGCTCGAGGTCTTTGAATTGTCCTGAAAAAGGAGCGACTTCTGGCGCTGACCATTTGTTGCCCGGAAGTTTGTGGCGATAGAGAATGGTAGAGAAGGCGTTTTGAGCGGCCTCCAAAGTATAATACATTTCGGTTCCATCGGGCGAGAGGGCCATATCGCGCTCGTTGAGGTTTGTGCTCACGGTGCCCTCCATGAAAAGGCCAGGACTGGTGGGAGGTTGCAAAGGTTGGGAATGTGCGAGCATCGTGGAGAAGCTGAGCACAAGCAAGGGTAGACAGGCTTTCATAGGAAAAGGTTTAATACAATCTTAGGAAGAATGCTCAGACCAACTGCCGCCCGGGACGGGGTATTTTTCGGGTTAGAACAAGGTACAAAAACCCCGGCGCATGTTTCAATTTGCTGTTTTAGGGGGCTTCGAGGTGGCGGGTCTTCCACCGGTTGTGTGACCATAGCCACTGCGATGGATTTTCGCGGATCACCTTTTCGAGTTCGCGCACATAATGTTCCATCACCACATCGCTGTCTTTTGCATACGGCGGCCGGGCCAGCTCCACGATATGGGTTTCATAATAGCCGCGTTTCACCTTCTTCATGGCGTAATACATGACCGGGTACTGCGTAAGTTGTGCCAACTGGCTTGAGCCGTAGAAAAAAACGGTATCCTGATTCAGAAAACGGGTGGCATATTTTTTATCGTGTTTGTAGCCTGGGTATTGGTCTCCTACCAAGGCGATGTTGCGCACGATGTGCCTGCGCTTCACGATCTCGCGGGCCACTTCATCGCGCTTGATGCCATAAGCCCCAAAGCGGGTCCGGCATGCATACGAAAAATCATCAAAGAATTTGCTGTTCACCGATTGGTAGACAAAGTCCATTTGTCCGGGCAGGGTGAACGACCCGGCTACAAGCAGCCACTCCCAATTGAAATTGTGTGAAGCCAGGTTTAGCAACGATTGCCCGTTGAGGATATGGCGGTTGGATACTTCCGGGTTTTTGAAGACTACCCGCCGGCCGAGCTCTTCTCGGCTGATGGTGAGCAGCTTCAGCATCTCCACGGCATAGTCGCACAAATCCTTAAAGAACTGTTTTTCGATCTGGTCGCGTTCGGCCTGGCTCTTCTCGGGAAACGAATTTTTGAGATTCTTCTGCACCATAGCCCGCCGGTAGCGCACCAGGTAGTAGCTCACGGCAAAAAGGAAATCGGAGAATGCATAAAGCACCGGCAGGGGTAACCGGGAGAGCAAGCGTATGAAAAACATAGCAGGTTTGTGCCGGGCAAGTTAAACAACTATTATTACTTTTGGCGCATGAAGCACAAAGTTGTCGTGATCACCGGGGGAACCTCCGGTATTGGACTTGCCCTGGCCCAGGAGTTCGGGCTGAAGGGTTCCAAGGTCTTTATCACCGGAAGGGATCAGACCGGTCTCGACAAGGCCATGGCAGAGCTTCGCGACAAGGGCATCCTGGTCTATGGACTGCGGGCCGACGTCAGCAAAGAGGAAGACAATAAGCGGATGGCCGAGGAGGTGATCAAACGCTATGGGACCATCGATGTGCTCATCAACAATGCAGGTATCTCCATGCGTGCTTTGTTTGAGGATGTCGACCTGGAGGTGGTGAAGAAAGTGATGGACATCAACTTCTACGGTGTGCTCTATGCGACCAAATATTGCCTTCCCGAGATCGTAAAAAACAAAGGCTCTATTGTGGGCATCTCGTCCATTGCCGGCTATTGTGGTCTGCCCGGGCGCACCGGTTACTCAGCTTCCAAGTTTGCCCTGAACGGTTTCCTGGAAGTGTTGCGCACGGAATACTTGAAAAGGGATGTTCACGTGCTCACGGCCTGCCCGGGATTCACGTCGTCCAACATACGCAAGCGGTCGCTCACAAAGAACGGAAAAGCCCAGGGCGAATCGCCCCGCGAAGAAGGCAAGATGATGACGGCCGAAGAATGCGCCCATCACATCTACAAGGCCACCGTGAAGCGCAAGCGCAACATCGTGCTCACCACCGAGGGAAAAATCGCCGTGTTCCTCAGCAAATGGTTACCCAGCTTGTCGGACAAGATCGTCTACGAGGCCATGGCCCGGGAAACGGATGCGCCGATTAAATAATCCTGAAGTTCCTATGTTTTGCTCAGGAAGACGAGCTTTGTATTGTCGGCTTTGTTCAGGCCCTTGTAGAAGTCGATGAATTCTGAATAGGATTCCGGAGGATATTCGCCACGTTGCATTTTCAATCTCCGGATATAGATCAGATCGTTTTGATCCAACGTGAAGCTGGTTTCATATTCTCCAAAACGGGATTTCAACACTACCGGCTTGGGCAGGAATTCCGGATAAATGCCCTCGGGCAAATGATAGCGAATCGTATCCAGGTCGACAAACCCCATGCGGACCACCACATTAGTCTTCCGGTTTTCGACTTTCTCCGGAACATAGGTTGAGCGGTTCATGAGGTTGGGTGTGATGAACACGCGCTTGCCGCTCACGGTAGCAAAACGTTTTAGTGTTAGGTCCACAGACACTTGAGCAGATGGAAGCTTGTCTTTGTGATTCTGCATCTTGAAGGTTGTGATGTCGAAGCTGGGGATGTCAATCTCCTTTTGTAACCATTTCTTTTGTTCGTCGAACTGGTTGCTGAGGATATAGTCCAGGTTATCGTTCTCATATTGCAATCCGCTATAAGTCGTTTTTACTTTTGCACTGGCATCACCAGTAAGCTGAACGAACACATCGGCAGTCCGTGATTGAATATTTTTTTCTGCAGGGTAACGCAAGGTGTTTACAATTTTGGCGCCGTTGTCAGTGATGATAAGTGCCTGACGGTCGCCCGTGAAACGACCCTGGTAGCCGAATGGATTCGTCTGACTCGTACACTCAAGCCATATGGTATCCGTTTTTTGTGGAACACAAACAATGGCATGGTTGAATTGCGTACGGGGGAATTTCGGGTCGATATCACGCGTGCCTGAACCTGCCTGGATCAAGGTGTAGTGAGCTTTGATACCCGCCTCCTTTAACAGTGCGACCATATAGTTGGAGAGGGCTTTACAATCGCCATAACCGGTTTGATCTACCACGGTTGCCTCAAAAGGTTGGAATCCGCCGATGCCCAATTGAATGCCCACATAACGCGTCCGACCTTGCAGATATTCATACAATATCTTAATCTTTTCCTCGTCGGTTTTGGCTTGTGCTGTAAGGCTTCTCACCTTTTGCCGGGTGGCTTCCGGTAAAATGTCGCGGCCCTTGTTCAAGCTAATGATCCATTGACCGTAATTCGTCCAGGTATCCATGGTGCCAACGTAGTTTTCGTATTCAAAGTCGGTGGGCGCCGCTTGAATGGATGGAATCTGATACTGGGTCTTGCTATGAGGTTCCAATTTAATGGGCTTCACGTTGGTGAATTCAAACGTTACGGAGCCACTGCCATCGGGACGTTTTTCAATCGTGGGCTGCTTCTCGACATTGACGGTTTTGTAACGAGGGGCAAGACCAGCCGGATAATTTAGTTTGTAGAGTCCATGTTCAACGGAGCTCTTTTCTCCATCCTGTACAGAAAACCCGGGGATATAAAACAAAAACTTGAATTCCTCTTCGTATTCGATCTCCACCGTATACGGGTATGTACCTTGTGAAAGATCAAAACTCTTCATACGATCGTCACTAAACAACGTCACGCCATCGTATACGCTTCTGTCGACGATCTCGCTATTTTTTAACTTGGAAACCACGAAGCCATCAGCATCATATACGGTGCCTTTTAACAGATTGATCTTGGTTAGCTTATCATAGCCAACGGCTTCGCTGGCATATTCTTTTCCATTCGCGTTTAAAATGGTAATGACTTGATAGACGTGATACGTGGCGCGGCTTCGGGAGAGTATGGAAAAAACCGCTTGGTCTTCACGAAACACCGCGTTCACATCCTTCTTCAGTTCTTCGGGGATGGCGCTCACCGGAAACTTCGGTGTCTCCTTGGCAAACGCCGTCATGGCAACAGACCATACCAAAACAAAAACAAGCCTCTTCATATTCCTATTTTTTCTTTAATACGATCTGCTCCGCCTGTTTGGCGATCACCAGGTTATACAATTCACGGAGGTGAGGATATTCATCCTGAACAAACAAGCTTTTGTTGATTTGCAGCATGCTGACCACGCTCAAGACGTTGCCCATTTGCGTCACGTTGTAGGTATACTTGGCCGCGTTGTTGGGCAACGTAACCACTTTGGGTTTTGGCATTTCGTCCACCACGTAGTTCTCAGGAAGTGTGAATCGTGCCATATAGGTCTGCTCTACGGGTTTGCCGAAGTCCACCGGGTATTCACGCTTTTCGGTTTTAAAGATGTTGTCGGTGAGCTGCTCGGAAAGCATGGGATTCAGATAGATCACATCGCCGGCTGTTGTTGCGTGTTCGCGCATTACCAGTTCGTGCAATTGCTTTGGCGCTTTGTCGATCTCTTTTATATTTTGAAATTCACTTTTCTCAACCTCCCAGGTCTTGCCCGACAGGAATTCTTTCAGGTAGTCGGTTTCGCCTTTTTTGAAATAGTCTTTGCGCAGTTTCTGAGCGGCGTAACCATCATAGGAGAATGACATTTTCCCCTTCAACTCTCCCTCGGCGTTGATCACGAAGTCGGAATTTATGGATGTGCGTGACTTCGCTTTGGGCTTAATCTCCATCCACCCGTGACGTGTTTTGGAGATCACGAGGCCTTCGCCGTTGAGACAGCGTTCGGGCAAAATGCCCATGGGCAAATACTTTTCAGTGGCGTCCAGCAACAACACTTTATCGCCGAGTATGACCGATACGATCGCATAATTCAATTGCTCACTCATCGGGTATTGCCGACGGATGAAACCATGATCGCGTGTGCTCAGCAGAACCATGTCGGCGGGCACGTCCACTTTTTCCAACATCGCCGCCACCACAAAGTTGATGTCTGCGGCGGTACCCTTTTTGTCGTCGAATACTTTCTTCAGGTTGTCGGGATACTTGTCTGCGGTGCCGTCCCATTCCAGGGTTTGCTGCACGTAATTGAAGATGGCCGTCACCTTTTGCATAGGGTCGGTCATGCCGGCGGTGAGTTCTTTCGCTTTCGTTTTTAAGAATCCTGACCCGGAGATCACTTTGCCAAAGTCGTCGCCGTCGACCAATTTGTCGTTCAGGCCTTTCCAGCTTCCCATGATTTCTCGTACCATTTGCCCGGGAAACGTGACGTGAGAAAGGGCCATGTTTACTTTCGAGACGTAATCGTCCTCGCAGGTCATGAAGGGCTCCTCTTTAAAAGCAGGCACATTCTTCGAAACCCAATGATGACGGGCTTCCCGGTAATTGTCCCGCGACTGATCTTTTACTTCATACACCGCGGGAGTAAGATAGCCTTGCATGTATTTTTCGAAAACAAAGAAGTCAGGCAAGGCTGCCCAGTATTCGCTCCAACGCACGGGCACGCTGTACTGAAATTGCCAGTTGGGGAAGGACGCAAGAAAATCGGAGTTAAGGGTGTAGCTGTACTCGATGACAGAACCTTCCTTTACATTTGGCAACGTGAATTTCTGCAGATTGAAGTTGCGGCTATGCTTCTCTTTGAATATACTGGCCTTTTCCATCTCGGTCTCTACTATTTTTCCATTCTCCAGGTTATAAGTGCTCGCTTTCAA
>CBIHQM010000210.1:0-11300 GCA_966211885.1 uncultured Chryseolinea sp. | reverse complement strand
ATAAACAAAGCCGCTTTTGGTGAGTTGGGCCACCGCGTCTTTCTTCTTGCCGTCGTGCGTGACGGTGACCAGCATGGGAGGTGCGGGTAGATCACGATCCCACATGTCGTGGTGGATCACCTGGTAGTGCCACTTGCGCTCGCCGGTCTCTGCGTTCAGGGCCAGCACACAGTTGGCATAGAGATTTTGTCCTTTGCGGTTTCCGCCATAAAAATCAAAAGAAGGTGAACCAGTGCCGGCATAGACCAATCCGCGTTGATGATCCACGGCCATGCCCGACCAGGCATTCACACCGCCAATGGTTTTGTAGGCATCTTTGGGCCATGTTTCATAGCCGGGTTCTCCAGGTTGAGGGATGGTGTGAAAGACCCACGCCAGCTTTCCTGTTTTCACATCAAAAGCGCGGAGATAACCCGGCGCGGCGATGGGGCCTTCGTGGACCCGTGAGCCCATAATGATCAGATTTTTATAGATCACGCCAGGGGTATTGGACAACACCATGAGTGTGGCAGCCCGTTCACCCAGCCCTTCTTTCAAGCTAACTCTCCCGCCGGTGCCAAAGCTTTCAATTTTCTTTCCGGTCTTTGCGTTGATGGCATACAGATTTTCGCCAAAGGAATAGAGGATGCGCTTGTCTTCGCCTTCCTCCCAGTAGGTCACCCCCCGGTTCACGCCGAGACCTGCATTCTCTTCACCGGGATCGAATCGCCACAATTCTTTACCGGTGGCTGCGTCCACAGCAAAGGCCTTCAATTGGGCTGACGTGGCGTAGAGCACGCCGTCTACGATAATGGGATTGCATTGGAGTTGGGTCCGGTTGTTCACCGTGTCGGCGTCGCCGGTGCGATACGTCCAGGCCATCTGGAGGCTGGATACATTTTCTTTGTTGATGGTTTGCAATGCGGAATATTGGATGCCATCGGCCGTGCCGCCTTTGATGCGCCAGGAGGTGTAAGCGGAGGCTACCGGTTCTTCCGTTTTCGTGGTGCAACTCGCCACGAAAACGAGCAGCGCTAAGGACAGGATATACTTCATACGGTTGGTTTGGTCTGGTAGTATAGTAAATATGGAAAGTTATGCCCGAAATGAATAGCCAAGTATCCTGCACCCACTATGCGGTTAAGAGATACTTATGATTCTACTTCTTAGGAGGAGTCCTCGCAAAACTTTTTCTCACTTACTTTTTACATGTTTTAAGGCCGCCTTTACAAAACCTTTGCGATGGTTGTATACGGCGTTTCTTCTCTCGTAAAAGCGTGGTTGCAGGGAAGATAGGATTTCCGGGAGAGGAATCAAAAGCCTGAAGGGAGGATCAGTCTCACGCTGGGTTGTGTGGCAGCTATGCCGAGGCCGCAACTACTTGTGGGTGGCTGTTTTTTTTGCGCCGTCGGGAGTGTTGAGGTAGACTTGTTTGAAGACCTGGTCGCTGGCCGCATCGCGGTGATGAATGGGGCCTTGACGATACTTTAAGAACCCACCGGAACGATTGGCGAACTTGCCTTGAATTTCGGCGACGATGGAAACAGCAATCTCATCCGGAGCTTCCGCGCCGATGTCGAGGCCTATCGGAGAATGGATGCGATGAAAGTCTTCGGGCGTCAAGGTCAATCCCTCTTTTTCAAATTCTACCAGCATCTTATCAAAGCGTTTTCGCGGACCGAGGATGCCGATGTAGGGCGTTTCGGTGCGAAGCAATTTCCGGAGCACGTCGCGATCGTAGGTATAGTTATGCGACATGAGCACACACGCCGTGTAGGGCGTGATCACAAAATCGCGATCGACAAAATCGCGCTGACAGAGCGACAGCTTGTCGGCATTGGGAAAGAACAACGGCGCGATATGCGCGACACACTCGTCTGTTACCGTCACCTCCCAACCCAGCGACTTGGCAAGTTGCGTCACCGGCCGCGCATCGAAACCGCCTCCAAAGAGGATCAGTGACGTAGAAGGTTGAATAAGCTCCGTAAATACCTCCACGGCCTTTCCCTGCACATCGAAGGTCATGGCCTGTGATTTCTTTGATTCAAAAAGCTTCTGAAGGTGCGGCGTGACGACAGCTTCCAGTGAGCCATCGAAAAAATTATGCAGCTTACGCCCATCATCCGAAAGCAAAAGTTTTTTTCCGACCAGGGTAGCATCCTCTGCAGCAAAGATCGTAGCCAACGTCACGGGCACCTGCAACGCCACGATCTGTTCATAAAACCCCACAGGATTTTTCTCATCCGCCGGATCGACCGGCTCGATCAACACATCAATGATGCCATTGCACCCCAAGCCAATACCCCAATTTTGATTGCTCTCCTCACTCGTATCATACGTCACCGTCAGCGGAACTTTATCCGTCATCACCTGCCGCGCCTTCCGCAACGCATCTCCCTCCAGACACCCGCCACTGATCGACCCAACCCAACGTCCATCATCCGTAATGAGCATACGCGCCCCCGGACTCCGGTACGACGACCCGCGCACCTTCACCACGGTAGCCAACGCAGCCCTTCTCTCCGCGAAGTCCACCTTCTTACAAGCATCCAATATGGCCCTAAACTCTTTCATTTATATTAAGATATATTTGCGCCCCCACACCCCTTTGTTGGTGTCCCACCAACAAAGAATAGCTTCGACGACCCTTCAATACAACCCGCCACCGCCCTTGCTGATGTTCTTCACCAACAAGACCAGCTTCCCCTCACTTTCAATACGGCGTATACTCCGCCGACTTCGTCCCCAACCCCGCTGCAATCTCCCCCGGCTGAACCGCCACATGCTTATTCCCCCAAGAATTCCGCACATAATTGATCACGTCCGAAGCCTGCTCATCCGTCAACTCAAACCCCACCATTTCACTATCATAATCCTTACCGTTCACCTTGATCGGCCCACGCATTCCCTTCAAAACAATCTTGATCAGCCGGTCGCGATTTGCCAGAAAGTTCGATTTGGCCAAAGGAGGATAAACCCCTTCCATGCCTTCGCCTTGCTCCATGTGACAATTCATACACTGTGCCGTATAAATTTCTTTTCCACGCGCAATGCTGGCCTTCAAATCAAACGATGGTTTCATCCGGAAAGAAAAAAAGGACGCGATGACCAAGCCAAACGAGAAAACTAAAACGACGTTCTTCATCAATTATAAAAGTTTTGTGGATCCTCTATCAAAATAACGGCCACACTTTGGTGGGCCGTCAGGTTTACAATTATACTTCTTCCAGGTTGAACGGCAACTTCCGGATGCGTTTGCCGGTCAAATCGAATATGGCATTGGTCAATGCGGCTGACAATGGTGGCAATCCAGGCTCGCCAACGCCCCCTGCCTTTTCTTCGTTGTCGACCACATGCACTTCAATTTCCGGGGTGTCGGTGATGCGGGGCATTTTGTAGGTATTGAAATTCTGCTCCACGGCCTTGCCATCATTGAAGTGCGTGGCATGCACGGTGGCGGCGCCAATGGCCATCACGATGCTGCCTTCTACTTGTGCGCGAATGATGTCGGGATTCACATACCATCCACAGTCCATCACGGCCCAAACCTTGTCTACTTTCACTTTGCCGTCGGCTTTCTTGGAGACTTTCACCACTTCGCCCACGATGCTCGAAAAACATTCGGTGATGGACACGCCATAGCCTTCGTTCTTTTTCCGGTTTTTCCATCCCGACACTTCTTCCAACCGGTTGATGAGCGTTTGATAGCGCTCTTCGCCCAGGTGTTGACGTCGAAAATCGAGCGGATCCTTTCCGGCTTGAACGGCCAGTTCGTCCATAAAACTTTCAAAGGCAAACCCATTGGTAGACGCATATACGGAGCGCCACCACATCACGGGGATGGGCACATCCAAGGGCAGGTCGGAGAAGCTATAGTGCGGGATACTTTCAAAATAAGGTTCCAAGAATCCTTCGGTGGTGCTGCCGTTGTAGGAATCCTTTTGTGCGCCGGGCCACTGATGGTCCATGTTCTGGCCGGCAAGCTTGGCCTTATAGGCCGAAATGCGTCCGTCCTTGAGACCGCCGCTGCATTGATACACCATGCCCGGGCGGAACGGTCCTTGAGTCGTGTCGTCCTCGCGCGTCCACACCACTTGTACGGGTGCGTTCACGGCTTTAGAGATGACGGCCGCTTCATGAGGATAGTCCATAAAGGCCTTTCTTCCAAAGCCACCGCCGAGGAACGTCATGTTCACAATGATCTTTTCTTTTGGCAGGTCCATCAGCGGGCTCAAAAGATCCTGTACCCAATCGGGGCCTTGAATGGGTCCCCATATTTCCAGTTTGTCGCCTTGATAATGTGCCGTACAATTCACGGGCTCCATGCAGCTGTGCGACTCGTAGGGAGTTTCGTAAGTGGCTTCAATTTTTTTATCGGCTTTCTCCAATGCAGCGGCAAAGTTGCCCTTTGTGCGGAACGACAATCCGTCTTTTGTTTTCAGGTCGTCGTTCATGCGGGCGTAGAGCTGTTCGGTGCTGAAGTGTTCAAAGCCCGAGTCGTCCCATTCCACCTTCAGCACTTTTCTGCCTTGCATGGCCGACCAGATGGAGTCTGCCACCACGGCCACGCCTTCGCGGAAGGTGTTGAAGACGCTCATCTTCACCGGGATCACGTGCTTCACACCGGGCACCTTTTTGGTCTCGGTATCGTCAAAGCTTTTAACTTTTCCTTGGAAACGCGGGTTGCGTTCCACCACGGCATAGAGCATGCCGGGAAGTTTTTTGTCCATCCCGAAAGTAGCCGTACCGTTGACTTTGAGCGGCGTATCCTGGCGCGGAATAGGTTTGCGAAGGATCTTATAATCCTTCGGATCTTTCAAGGGCACAGATGTGGGTGGCGTGAGCTTGGAGGCATCGGCCACCAACTCGCCGTAATTGAATTTCTTTCCCGAGGGTTTGTGAATGACATGACCGTTTTCGGCATAGCACTCCGATGCCGGGACGCTCCATTTTTTGGCGGCGGCCTCGATCAGCATTTCGCGGGCGGTGGCGCTGAGGTGCAGCAACTTCTTATAGGTGCCGCGCACCGTGGAGCTTCCACCGGTGATCTGGCTGCCGTATTTGGCATTGTTTCCCTGAGCGAAGACAATCCGCACATCGTTGAGATCTACTTCCAATTCCTCGGCAATGATCTGTGGCACCGACTGGAATGAACCTTGGCCCATTTCTGCGCGGTGGTTGGTGATGGTCACTTTACCATTGGTGTCGATCGAGATCCAGGCGTTGAGGTCGATGCCGAGATTGTCGGCGGTTTCGGATTTCATGACCTCGGCCGCTTTGGCGCCGGTCGGAAAATAAAAGCCGATCGTAAGGGCTGCGCCGGTAAGGCTCGACAGCTTGATGAAATTTCTGCGGGTTAGATTTTTTGTTTCCATGGTGTGGTGGATTTATTTATTTCGCAGAAGCTTTTTGATTCATGATCTGGGAGGCCGTTTTGATGGCCTTGCGAATCCGCGGATATGTGCCGCAACGGCAGATGTGGCCTTGCATGGCCGTGTCGATATCCTTATCGGTAGGGTTAGGGGTCTTTTTCAGCAGGGCGGTGGCCGCCATGATCTGTCCCGACTGGCAATAGCCGCATTGGGGCACCTGTTCTTTGATCCAGGCTTGTTGCACCGGGTGGGTGTTGTCGGCGGAGAGTCCTTCGATGGTGGTGAGATCTTTACCGGCCGCGACGGACACGGGTATGGAACAGGAGCGCACAGGCTGGCCTCCCATGTGCACAGTGCAGGCGCCGCATTGCGCGATGCCACAGCCGTACTTGGTGCCGGTAAGCCCTGCAAGGTCGCGTATGGCCCACAGCAGGGGCATCTTCGGATCGGCCTCTACGGTGTAGGTCTTGCTGTTGATTTTCAAGGTGTAGGATGCCATAATAAGGTTGGGTTGGAGAAAGAAAGTTACAAAGAACATTGCATAAGTGCTTATCCAGAGGGCATAGACAAAGACAAGAAATTCCGCCAGATGAGGGATTTTGAATATCAGAGGTTTTTTGTGTCCTACGGATGGCCCAAACAGCATGATAAAAAACAAGGTTTTGGATGGACGAATGCGGATTAGCACAGTAATTGCAAAAGAATACCCGCCCTTCCGGGAAGGTTTTTTCCCAGGCGGGCAACGGGAAACGACAATTCGGTAGCGGTAATTTGAACGGCTTCCGGAAAGCAGACAGTTTAGAAGAAAATTTAAAGACGCATGAAAAACAAATTGTACTCCACCCTCCTGATGGCCGCCCTGGCGATTGCCGGCCACCACACTTTGGCACAAGGCTCAAACCTACAGGTGGTGGTAAAGAATATCAAAAACGCTAAAGGTGAGATCCGGGTGGGATTATTCAACAGCGAAGAGAGCTTCCTCAAAACCCCCGTGGAGGGCAAGATCGTTTCGGCCGCGGAGGGGTCTGTTACCGTGGTGTTTTCAAACGTGATGCCCGGCGACTATGCCATCAGCGTGGTGCACGACGCCAACAAGAATGGAAAGCTGGATTACACGAGTTTGGGTATTCCCAAAGAGGGCGTAGCCTTTGGCAACAATGCCCTGGGTTCATTCGGCCCGCCGGCCTTCGATAAAGCCAAAGTGAACCTGAACGGCCAGGACCTCACCTGCACCCTGGAAATGAAATATTATTAGAAGCGGATCAAATCCGTATCCACCGGCGTATAGCCCAGGTGGCGGCTCATGGAAAGCACCTGGCCTTTGTGGTGAAATTCATGGGTGGCCACGTGCGTGAAGATGGCCAGGGCGGTGGAGACAATCTCTTTCTGACGGCTTTGGATGGGGATGGTCAATGCGTCATTCCAACGCCCGTCGAATTGGGTGAAGAACCCCTCCATCAATTTGTCCACCTGCCGGTAGAGCGGCGGAATGTCCAGCATGGTGACCACGTCGTCGGCTTTAAAGAAGGTCTGCTTTTCCTGCAGCGCGTTGTGGCCAATCCAATATTGGTAGACATTGGCGACATGCACCAGCAAATGCCGGATGCTGCCATGACCAAAGCTCGGGATCTGGTGCAAAAAATCTTCGTTTGATAAATCCTCACAGTAGTTGAACAAAACGGCCCGTGCGCTGACGGCAAGCGCGTATTGATGGCGGAGGGTGTCGGTGGTATTCATTGGGAAGCGGTGTCACACGAAGTTAACACTTTCGACACGTGTTGCACTTCGACGATGCCTTCCCGGCGATTCCAGGTGTTGTAAAGATAGGTGGCGATCTCGGCGATCTCGATGTCGGTGAGGGCCGGGATGGGTTGCATCAGTTTGTCAAAGCTGATGCCGTTCACGATGAGGGCCCCGCTTTTTCCATTGCGGATGAGGCAGATGACGGCGTCTTTGTTTTTATCTACGTAATCCGAAGTGGCCACGGGAGGATAGAGGCGGGCGAGTCCGGCGCCGTTTTTTTGATGGCAGTTGCTGCAGTATCGCAAGTAGAGTTCTTCGCCGTGGACATAGTATTGTTGGAATTTTGGGGAGCCCTCGGGGAGTGTTTTTGAGGTGTCGGTTTTTGAGGGGGTGCAGGAGAGGAGGAGTGCTGTTTGCACCGCAAAGGCGCAAAGGCGCAAAGTTAACGCAAAGCGCTTTGCGTTTTTCCTTGCGCCTTTGCGTCTCTGCGGTTCGACTTTATTTTGTGCCATATTCCTTTTCCAGGCGCGCAATGTCTGCCATCAAACGGTTTACATCGTCTTCTTTTGTTCCGTCATATTTTCCGCGGATGCGGCGTTCTTTGTCGATCAGCAGGAAGGCGCCGCTGTGGATGAAGCCATCCACTTCGCCTTTGTCTTCCATGGCGGTGGCGAAGTAGCTGGTCTGGGCGATCTTGTAAATGTCTTCCTGTTTACCGGTAACGAAATGCCAGATGTCGCTTTTCACACCCAGGCGATCGGCGTAGTCGTGCAGCAATCCAACCGTATCGTATTTCGGATCGATGGTGTGGGAAAGCAATCGTACCTGCGGATCATGCTGAATGGAATCGTACACGCGCAGCATCTGCGTTTTCATGATGGGGCAAATGGTGCGGCACGAGGTAAAGAAAAAATCGGCTACATAGATCTTGTCTTTGAAGGTGTCGTTGGTAATGGTGGCACTGTCCTGGTCCACAAATTTGAAATTGGCGATGGTGTGGTAGACGGTGTCCTTGCCTTCCACTTCGCGTTCGCCAAAAATAGGCAGCGGTGGTTGCTCCTTCTTTGCACACGAAGCCAACAACACACAGCCGGTCAGCAGCGCAAAACCGGCCGCCAGCCACGGCGATGAAAAAGTTCTGTTATTCATTTTTTCTATATTTTTTATAAAGTCGTATCCCCAAAGTAATGGCGATGATCACCGCCAACAGTCCAACCAATCCCCACACCATGCTCAGAGCGCTCTTCAACACGATGATAAAGACGATGGCGATGAGAAACAGTGTGGACACTTCATTCCAAAAACGCAGCTGTTGCGATGTATATTTTACAATGCCGCGCTGTAATTGCTTGAGCAAATAATGAAGTGAAAAATGGTAGGCATAAAGCAAAACAACCAGGGTGAGCTTTACGTGCATAAAACCCTGTTGCAAAAATGAAGGCTGGTTGATCAGCAGCAGCGTTCCCATGATCAGCGTGACGATCGCCGACGGCCACGTGATGGCGAACCAAAGGCGTGAGGCCATCATGTTCAATTGCTTCAAAAGAATGGTGCGCTCCGGCTCGGGTTTGCTGTGGCTCTCAATGATGTAAACAAACAGCCGGGGCATATAGAACAATCCGGCAAACCACGTAACAATAAAGATGATGTGAACGGCTTTGAGATACAGGAATGTCATTGGGCAAAAGTCACCAGTAGCCGCACGGCGATCAATAGTTTGTCGGTTTTTTTTATTGGAGGGTAATGGCCTCGCCAACGGTAATGATGGTGGGGTCTACGGTAAGCACGTTTTGACCAAACAGGATCTTGTTCTCACTACGCCGGTAGGTGGCCAGCGTGCGTGTGGGCTCCTGACCTTTTTCGGCGGTGTCCTGGTCGATGGTCGGCAGTGCGCAACGGGCACAGGGCTTTGCCCCGATAAACCGGGTGGTGCCCACGGTAAAGTCGCGCCAGGTGTCCTCTTCATAGGGTTCGCCGCCTGTAAAAACGAGGTTGGGTCGGAACCGGTTCATGGGCAGGGGCACTTGCATTCGCTGGTTTAGGTCGTCCAGTGAGCGCTGCCCGATGATGAGCAGGGGATAGGCATCGGCCAGGCTTACGTGGTTGCCCTCCGGGCTATACTTGAGGTCTACCTGCCGGGGATTCTCTTCCGGGAAATATACCAGCCGGCACGGCATGCCCATGTGCCGGGAAAACCAGGCACTGACTTCTGCGTTCACTTCATAGGCCGTCACGGTATCATCCCAAATCGTCACCGTAAGGGGATGGGGATCGAAGGTGGGGACCAAGCGCAGCGGTAACGCATGTTCCTTGAACCGGACCGTGAGGTGCGTGTCGTCGATCGACGTCTTGAAGAGGGCCATGATCGGGTGTACGCGTTGCGTGAGAAACACCCCCGCCTCGTCCACGAGCATCCAGCGACGGTCGTATTGCAGACCCTTTCCCATCACGCGTGCCTGTGTCAGCGAGATACCCCCCAACGATTTGATGGGGTAGATCCAGATTTCGCTCAGTGTCAGACGGCTCATGAACTTTTCCGTTTATTTTTGTGCTAACTTAAATAACTTATCGGTGAATTTTCGCCCTCGCGAACCCGATAATTGAGCTATTTACGTGAATGCTGCAGAAAGGTTGATCTCAACACAACAGAAGACGTCCCCATGACAAACTCGTCCGCGCTTTGGTATTTTGAAAGCACCAATCTATACAACATTCTATGCCCCCATAAGGTAAAGCGAATGGCCGACAACCATGAGTTCGTTACCTACAAACGCGCGCAGTTTATTTATATGCCCGACGATTCGGCCACGCACATCTACATGATCGTAAAGGGCCGCGTAAAGATCGGCCATTACCTGGATTCGGGAGAAGAGGTGATCAGCGCCATTCTGACCAACGGCGAGATCTTTGGCGAGCTGGCCCTGGCCGGAGAGGACAAACGCAAGGACTTTGCGCAGGCGTCGGACGAGACGGTGATCTGCCCCCTCACCATCAACGACCTTCAGGCGCTCATGTACGAGAACCGCGAACTAAGCTTTAAGATACTTAAGCTCATCGGCCTCCGCATCATGAAGCTGGAGCGCAAACTCGAACTGCTGGTCTTCAAAGATGCCCGCACACGCATCGTGGAATTCCTGAAAGATACCGCCGCCTGGAAGGGCAAAAAAGTCGGATACGAAACGCTCATCCCAACCCAACTGACCCACAAAGATATTGCTTGTCTAACAGGCACGTCGCGCCAAACGGTGACGACGATCTTGAATGATCTCAAGGAAAGTAACCTGATCAACTTTGACAGAAAACGGATTTTGATCCGGGACCTGGAAACTTTGAAATCGGCGAATAGCAATGTTCCCGCAAGGGCCTTGCGTGAACTACGTTGAAGTGGCTTGTTATTTTTTCGCGCCGGAAAGCACCAACCCTTCTTTCGGTACCCATTTGTCGTACTCCATGTACTGCGCCGCTGCTTTCGCAGCCGCCTCGCCTATCAGTTTGGCGACCAGATGAAGGGCGCCATCAATGCCTGCGGATATGCCTGCCGTTGTGATCAAATTGCCGTTGTCGACAAAACGAACATCCGACAACACCTTCGCCTTCGGAAAAGACTTCTGGAGTCCTTCAATGCTGAGATGGAACGTGGTGGCCGTTTTATTATCCAAAAGCCCGGCCTTGCCAAAGGCAAATGCACCCGTGCACACAGAGAAGAAGTAGGAAGTTGCTTTCTCGCGCGACTTGATCCAGGCGACCACCGGCTCATCAAATCCTTGTGATGCATTGCCACCAAAAGTTGCCAGTATATCGGCAGGCGGTGCATCCTGTATGCTGTAGTCGGGGATGATCTTTAAGATGCCTTGTGAAACGATGGGGTCTTTTGTTTTCGAAACGGTGAACACGTGAAAGCCAGCGTAGGAAAACACTTCCATGGGCCCGGCAAAGTCGAGCACCTCCACGCCATCTTGCAAATAGAAACAAACAGTCATCGGCTTTTGAGACACCTCTGCCTTGCGGTCGGCAAAGGTTTGCTGAACCAGCGTCATGCCGCAGTGCGAGCAAGTGCCGGGTTTATCAAACACGAGCTTGTCGCAGTCGCTGTTGCAAAGCGGGCAGAAATAGGCCATGTCTTTGGGGTTGGTTTTGGTTTTGGAACCGGCGCTAAGCGCAAGGCAAGCAAAAAGGAAGAGGATAAGTTTTTACATGAAGGTCGTT
>CBIHQM010000209.1:0-11355 GCA_966211885.1 uncultured Chryseolinea sp. | reverse complement strand
GCTGATCATACACAAATTGTGGGCCTCCTCCCTCTTCATGCGCCTCCCCCGCCTGCGGTCCCCCCCCCGCCCACGTGTTGGGGCCCCACCAACAAGTTTTTTGAACTCGCCACACAACAGAAAATGAACATCCCACCGCGCCCAAGCCAAGGATGCTCATCACATTCCAGTTTCACGATAACAAAATGCCCAACACACCACTCCCACCCCCGAATTCCGTCCCCAAAATTATTTCAGCCCAACACTAAACGTCTGCGATCCCCCTTCCCCCAGAACCGCCATTTTCTTCAAAACCGTTTCCGTGCCTTTCGTGGCTATGGTTTTCAATTTGAGCGTGCCGTGGTGTACATCGATGGCAACTTTTGCGGTAGCCCCTTCATTCGTGACGTGCGCCATGCCCCAGCTATAACCGTTTGACCAGAAATAATTTCCCGGCGTTGATGTGATCGTAAATTTTGCCGCCGGGGCGGAATAGTGAAATCCACTCAGGGCCACAACGGCCGACCAACTGGCCATGGCCCGCGCATAATGGTTACCACATTCTTCTTCATTGAAAGGGTTTCTCTTAACGCCATTGAACCGGTCGCGCACATCGGTGATCGTGCTCAGGGCCTCTTCCCGCATGCCTTCGTAGAGCATGCCCGTAGCCGCCGTGTACTCCAGCCCAGTCCATGCTTCCGACCAATACGACAACGGAATGGCTGGACGCTTGGACGGATCGGGATAGGCCGTTAACATGAGACCCGCCTCGCTGCCCAGGGCGTAGGAGCGCATGTTGTTGAAGTGATCGCCAAACGTTTTCACATAATTATAGCGGCGGATGCTTTGCAGCGTTTTCTTCACATGCCCGGGGTTCACCAAATAGCCGAGATCACAAATGTGAGCCATGTTCTGCCCCACCAATTGATCTACCAGGCAGCCTTCACCAATCTGAAAATCGGGGTCCTTCAAATCCTTCGAGCCCATGCCGATGAGCAGGCCCGGCGCAATGGCCTCTTTGCTGGCCACGGGCTGGATCTGGTGGATGTAGAATTCGCCGTTGAACAGATGCGCATCGGTCCACTGACTGCCGCGAACAAAAAGCTGCTGGCAGGTGGCTTCAAATGCTTTGTCCTTCATGTAGTTCGCCATCGCCGCCGCAGCCTTGAGCGCGCCGAGATACCAGAATTCGATCTCGGGGTTTGGGCCGTAATATTCAATGTCCATCGTGTTGTGTTGGCAGCCTTCCATCACGCCGTCTTTGTCGGCGTCCCATCCGCCTTTGATCCACGCAAACGCCAGGGCTTTCTTCACGCCGGGGTAGACTTTCTTCAAAAACGCATCATCACCCGAAAGCTGCCATTCGCGGTACACTTTCATGACCGTTCCCATTTGTCCATCCGCGGCGGCGGCTTTCCAGCTCTTGTTCTTTTCTAACGGTAGTGATACCCGGAAACTCATGAGCCCGGTATCGTCCCACAAGCCATAGGTGTATTCCACTTCGCGCATTTTTTTGGCGAGCTCACCAAACAAGAAGGGTGTGGCGTGCTCATAGTTCCATACGTGCGTACAATTCCCATAACACGATCCTGTCGACGCAAACGCGCCCTCCCACCCAAAGAAATTTCCATCGCGCGTGCGAAAGGCCGTTTGCGAACGGAGCGTGCTCGTGTTGAAGAGCGCGGCCTCTTTCACGACGTCGGGGTAGTCGCTTTGCAGGAACAGGGTGACAAACTCCAGGGTCTTTCGCTCCAGCTCCGGCAAGGCGGTGAGTGTTTTCTCGGCTACGTCCCAGGCGTCGGTGTAGCGGGTGGTGTAATAGTTGCCCACCGTTTGTTTGTCGTCCCAATCTTTTCGGTTTGGGAAATGCCACGTGAGCAGGAACTGCACCTCCTTCGTTTCGTTTGGCCCCAGCGATAGTTTCACGGCCAGCCCTGCGCGCGGGCTGTCTTCCGGCTCGTCGAAGGTGATGTCTTTGAAAATGCCATCGTCGGCAAAGTCCATCCACATGTCGTTCATGTTCGCGTTCCATCCTTTGGGGTTGAACGCCGTGCGGTAACTTATGCGATAGTTCTTGTCCATCTCGGGCGTGGTGAGCGCGATCGTGCCCCAGGTGCTGGCGTCCTTGTCCACGCTGTCGGAGGTCATGTAGATTCCCGTGAGGTGGTCCGTTTTCCGGAAGGTGTTCCGGTTATCCTTTGCGCCTTGCGGAATGATGGCCCGGTTAAAGGAATTGAACTCCACCTTAAAGCCGTCCATGCCGATAAAATTGTCGAGCGAACCAGCCACTGCCACCGTGAGGGGCTTGCTGGTCTTGTTGGTCAGCGCATAGCGAATAACGGCCACCGGTATGCCGCTGGCGTCGGCATCGGCCGGGATAAAAGGATTGAACACTTTGACTTTGGCCGACACAGGCATCTCAGGATCCTCCAGGTTCACGACCGCGAACGGATAGGCAGCGTCAAACGAGGCCGACGCAAACCGGGGAAATCCGTGGTTCGGGGCCGTGCTGCCTTCTGAACCGGCATATTCGTAGGGCGGGATCGGCCCTACCAAAGCCCGCGACGCTTTTTTGCCGTCGGGGTCTTCGGTGTATACCATGAAGAGCGGCGCCTGCTTCGGGGTGGTTGAGCCATAAAAACCGATGCCGGGCTTGTTCATCATCTCCACATCCTTCCACTGACCATTGCCCCCAATGGAAATGTTCCCTGTCCCGATGCCGCCCACCGGCATGGCGATGCGGTCGGTCGCTTCTTTTTCATAATGTTTTAACACCGGCCACGATGTTTTCTGGGCCTTGGCCACCGGGGCGAGCAGTGCGCTCCACAACAAAACGGCGATGTACTTCTTCATGGTTGTAGTTTTAGGGTTGTTAGAAAAGCATTTACCACCCACAAAACCCAGCATCGAAACCCGGCATCAAGCATTACAGCGAAGCGCTAAACGTTTAAAGCACATTCAAACAGGTGGTTAAAGGAAAGCTACTAAATCACTTCTTCAATCGCCACCGAAAAATGCAAAAACTCACCCGGAACAAACATCCGCCAGACGCGTCGCAACGCAACATCGCATTCGAAAGAACGCGCCAAATAGAAACACGACGCCACATTCCGGGCCTGTTTCTCTTCATTTTAAAAATAAATCCAGCGCATTCATTACATCGCTTCCCCAAACCCGGCATTCTAAATACCTTTGTTACCGTAGAAAGAAATTTGACCACCGGTTATTTAGAGTGGCCACACCGTTGCGCCACATGCCGGACAGAAATAGATTTGCACCGCAAAATTTTCTTTCATCATCCATAAAAGACCACCTCGTTAACAAGAATTGAAGTTAGTAAGAAAATAAAAGGCCGGCATTAACTGGAGCAATATGGAAATCCTCACGATGGAAAGCAGCGACGACACACCACAAGTGATCCTGAACAAAGACAAAAACATCTTTGAGATCTCCGGCCGCTGTCTCCCGGAAGACGCCGTATCTTTTTTCAATCCCATCATGGACTGGATCAAACGCTACGCCCAATCCCCCAACCCCGCCACAGCCTTCCACATCAAACTCGACTACTTCAACACCGCCTCCTCCAAACTCCTCCTCGATCTCCTCACCGCCCTCAAACCCATCCCCGCCATCCGCGTCATCTGGCACTCCTACGCCGACGACGAAGAAGTGCAGGAAGCCGGCGCCGAATTCTCCGAACAAGTAGACATCCCCTTCGAATTCCGCGAGCGCTAGTCCATCCTAATCCTACAATCCCCAAATCAACCGACTCCCACCAAGCCACGCCCCCCTAACGCCCAATATTCCCACAACAACGCACCACCAATTAACAACACTCACCCAATCACCACGTCACCCCTAGACAAAAATATTTTTTTCCTCCCAAAAAAACTTTCCCTAACTTCCCCTCAAACCAAAACCCACACCCACTCCCTCCTGCCCTCAGGAGGGACCCGTTAATGACACGAGGTGTCATCAACGAGGGAGGTGCTTCACCCATGCCCGATATCCACAACCGCAAATACCTCGAAAAATTCCGCAAACAAAACCGGAAAAACTCCACCTCCGCCGAAGCCACCCTCTGGCACCACTTAAAAGCAAAAAAGCTCGGCTGGAAATTCCGACGACAACACAGCGTGGGAAACTACATCCTGGATTTCTATTGTGCTACTGAGCGTATAGCTGTGGAGTTAGATGGTGAATACCATTTTACGGAAGAAGGCAGGAAGCGCGATGAGGTGCGGACGGGGTATTTGAATGGGTTGAATATTAGAGTGTTGAGGTTTGAGAATAAGAGGGTGTTTGAGGATTTGGGTGGGTTTTTGGGGGAGATTAGGGGGGCGTTTGACCTCCCTGATTCCGACTCCGTCGGAATCGGTCCCTCCTGAGGGCAGGAGGGGTATTGGTGGGGGGTGTCGGTTTTGTGGGTGGAAATTTTTATGTGGGTGACCTTGGTCGTGGGGGAGAAAATGCAAAGGAAACAAGAACGCCAGGCTGCGCCTGGCGTTCTTTGTTTTTTGGGGTCACTTCGGTTTGGCGAAACCTCTCACTTCCATGAGGGCGTTGATTTTCGGGTCGCGGCCGCGGAATTGTTTGTAGCCTTCGGCGGGGTCGATGGTGTTGCCCACGGAGAGGACGTGTTGTTTGTAGCGCTCGCTTACGGTTTTGTCGTAGGGGCCGCCGGCTTCGGTGAAGGCGGTGAAGGCGTCGGCGGAGATGACGTCTGACCAGAGGTAGCTGTAGTAACCTGCGGAGTAGCCGTCGTCGGCGAAGATGTGGAGGAATTGCGGGGTGCGGTGGCGCATGACGATCTCGGCGGGCATGCCCAGGGCCGTCAGGGTCTCGCGTTCGTATTGGTCGGGGTCAATTTTCTTGTCGCCTTCCAGGTGGAGCTTCATGTCGACAAGGGCGCTGGCCAGGTACTCGACCGTGGTGAACCCGGAGTTGAAGCTTTTGGTTTTCCGGATCTTGTCCACCAACTCCTTGGGGATGGGTTTGCCGGTTTGATAGTGCAGCGCAAAAGTATTGAGCACCTCGGGGGTGAGGAACCAGCGCTCGTTCAACTGCGACGGGAACTCCACGTAGTCGCTGGCCACATTGGGTGACTGCAGCGATGGATACGTGACGTTAGAAGAAAGTCCGTGAAGGGCGTGACCAAATTCATGGAACAACGTGTTGGCGTCGTCCAGCGAAATAAGGACGGGCTCTCCCGGTTTGCCTTTTATGAAGTTGCTGTTGTTGGATACCATGGGCAACATGCCGCCATTGAGTTTGTGTTGGTTGCGGTAGGTGTTCATCCAGGCGCCCGAGCGTTTGCCGGGTCGTGCATACGGGTCGAAATACCAGACACCAACGGTCTGGCCACTGGCCTTGTCTTTTACCTCCCATACTTTGACATCGGGATGATAGACGGGCACGCTGTCGAGCGGGGTGAACGTGAAACCGAAGACTTCGCCGGCGGCCCAGAACATGCCTTCCCGCATTTTGTCGAGCTGCATGTAGGGCTTCACTTCATTTTGGTCGAGGTCATAGCGTTGCTTTCTCACTTTCTCGGCATAGAAGCGATAGTCCCACGGGGCGATCTTGATGTTGGCTCCCTCCTTTTGGGCAATCGCCTGCATGTCGGCCACTTCCACTTTCACACGGGCGACGGCGGGCTTCCACACTTCTTCCATGAGGGCCATGGCGCGTTCGGGTGTCTTGGCCATTTTGTTGTCCAGCATCAGGTGGGCATGGGTTTTAAAGCCCAGGAGTTTGGCGCGTTCGGCGCGCAATTGCAGGATGTCGGTGATGATGGCGTTGTTGTCGTTGGCATTGCCGTTGTCGCCACGGTTGATGAACATGCGCCATACTTTTTCGCGCAGCTCGCGATTGGTGGAAAACGTCAGGAACGGGTCCACCGACGAGCGGGTGTTAGAGATCAACCAGACGTTTTCCTGCTTCTTTTCCGCAGCCGTGGCGGCCGCACCGTCGATCAGGCTTTGTGGCAGACCCGCCAGGTCTTCTTTTTTGCTGATCGTGACAAACTGATCGTTCTCGTCGGCCAACACGTGCTGGCTGAATTTGGTGAAAAGCGCGGCGAGCTTCTGGTTGATGTCAGACAGCCGTTGTTTTGCCGTGGAGTCGAGTTGGGCGCCAGAATGGACAAAGTTGGTGTAATACAGCCAGGTGAGCCGTTGCTGCTCGGGCGTCAGGCTCTTGAGGGCTTCCGATTCATAGACGGTCTTGATGCGGGCAAAGAGTTTCCCGTTCTGGATGATCTGGTCGTTGAACGCTGCCAGCCTGGGGGTGAGCTCGCTTTCGATCTTTTGGAAGGAGCTGTCGTTCATGTTGTTTGCCCAGATATTGAGAAATGTCTGCAGCCGGTTGAAGGCCTTGCCCGACTGTTCCAGCGCCAGGATGGTGTTGTCAAAATCCGGGGCGGCGGTTTGGGACGTGATCTTGTCGATGTCGGCGAGGTTGTCGGCAGTGGTCGCTTCAAAGGCTGGTATAAAATGTTTGTGTTCCACCTTGTCGAACGGTGGCAGGCCGCCATAAGGTCCCTCCCAGGCCTTCAGTAGCGGGTTATCGCCAGATGCGACGGGCGCTTCTTTGTGGGGCTTACTGCATGAAAAAAGCGCCGCTGCAAACAACAGCGACAAAGAAATCCGGTAATGGTGTCTCATATCATTGGTCGGGTTTAACAGGTCCGAAAGTAACACAAGTTCCCCGAAAACGCCACGATGGACTTAACATTAGCATAACAGGCGACCGGGAGGTTAAACGGTTCCCGGTAATCTTCTCCGGCTAAAATAAATCCCGGGTTTGAAAATAAATCGGACCGGGCGTAAACTAAATTCGGTGAGGCGGTGTAGTACGAAATATACCGACTGGTATTTTTTATTAGATCCGCTTTCGCGGAAACAAAAATCAAACAAGAAACCATCAACTCATCGTCCCATGAAAACAACAAAAAACACCATCCTCATCACCGGCGGCACTGCGGGTATCGGTCTGGAGATTGCAAAACAATTCGCCGCTAAAGGCAACCAGGTAATCGTCACCGGCAGAGACGAAGCACGATTAAAGAAAGCCCTCACACAAATCCCTGGCGCCCACGGCATCGTGTCGGATGTATCGAACGGCAAGGATGTAGAACAACTGGTAAAAAAACTCTACGCCGAATTTCCCTCCCTCAACATCGTCGTCAACAACGCAGGACGTGCTTACCTGGCTGACCTCGCCGAAGGACAAGGCACGTTTGAAAAAGCCAGCGAGGAAATGCTGACCAATTATCTCTCCATTATTCGTTTGAACGAAGCGGTGTTGCCTTTGCTGAAAGAACAAAATGAAGCCGCCATTGTAAACGTATCATCCATTGTAGCGCTCACCCCAAACCATCGCACCGCGACTTACGGCGCCAGCAAAGCAGCACTCCACTCCTACACCCAATCGCTGCGCATCGCCTTGGCCAAAAACTCCCCCGTGAAAGTCTTTGAACTGATGCCCCCTCTCGTGAACACCGACTTCTCCCAGGAAATCGGCGGCGAACGCGGAATTCCCCCAGCAGCCGTGGCAACGGACTTAATACACGCCATCGAAACCAACACGTATGAAGTACACGTCGGCCAGACGGCCTATATTTATGATCTGAGCCGCACGGCTCCCGCAGAAGCCTTGCTGGCGATGAACCCTTAAGGATTCTTCGTTTGAGTTAGGATGGGTGGTGAGGAGCAGTGGGCAAAAAAATGCCCGGAGGGCATCCCTACAATAGCCCCGGGTGAAACCCGGGGTTAACGGCGAATCGAATGTTCAACCCCGGAGGGGTTTCCTCTTCTGGGGGGATATGTGTTCGACGTTCGACGCCTCTAGTGTTCTTTTCACCAATTGTGCGTCACGCCGTAGGTAACCCTTTCAGGGTTGAAATGCCCAATTTCGCTGACCCCCAGTTTCACTGGGGGCTATGATAGGAGAGCCCTCCGGGCTCATAGCTAGTCTTAGTCCTGAAATCGGTTTACAATAGCGGTAAACCGATTTCAGAACTAGCATAAGCTTGTGATTGCAACAAATAAGCATAGCCCCCGCGTGGAATTGCATAAATATTTATTTTGAGCGGAAGCTTAAAATGAGGTTTGCGCGATGTCTGAATGGCCAACATTTCCAATCTACTTGACAACAATCTCCAAACATTTTTCATCATCACATGCCACAGTGCACCCATCCCCTACTCCTCAAAATGCCGCATCTTTTTTATCTGAAAGCTATAGTATAAATAAAACAACGCCGGCAAAATAAACAAGCTCCCCACCAGCAATGCCCAACCCAACGCTGCCAGCGTTTTCGCCGGGGCCTCGTATTCATAAAGGGAGAGGCTTTCGCCGTTGGCCATGATGATGATGTTTGGAAAATGGGCGTAGCTGATGGCCAGCAGGATCATCGTCACCTGGAACGATACCAACAGCCTGAGCAGGAGTCTTCTTTTACGCCTGATCAGGGCCCAAAGTGCGATCAGCGATACCGTGGCGGCCGATACGGCGAGCAATCCCACAGCATCCTTGAACACCCATTTCATGAGCGGCACGTTGTCGATCTCTGCAGCCACAAACACCAGCACGCCACAGGCGATGGCGATGAGGTTGGCGTTTCGCGCTTTGCGGATGAATTCCCGGCGGTCGCGATCGTCTTCAGCTTCACCGATGAGGTATACGGCTGCCAGGAATCCGCATAGCGCCACCGTGAAGAAGCCTACGGAGACGGAAAACCAATTGAGCCAGCCATATACATAGGCCGTCAGAAAATCCTTGGCGTCGGGTTGAATCTGGCCCGACACCGTGCTGCCGGCAATGATGCCCAGGAAGAGCGGCGTGACAAAACTCGACCACACAAAAACGCGGTTGTACAGTTCCTGCATCTCGTCGCGCACGGCATCGTAGTGGCGGAACACGAATGCCGTTCCGCGTGCGGTAATGCCCAGCAACATGATCAGCATCGGGATGTGCAGGTAGATGGACAGTTGGGTATAGATCACCGGGAAACCCACGAACAAGATAACGACGGCGATGATCAGCCACATATGGTTGGCCTCCCATATCGGCCCGATGGCATGATAGAGGGTGCGCCGCGTGCGGCTAACCTGGTGCGATGATGTGAACAACTCGATGATGCCCGCACCAAAATCAGCGCCCCCCAATACAAAGTAGAGGAGTATCGAGAGCCAAAGAAAGGTTATCACGACGTAGTTCATGCCGCCTTTGTTGAAGGTTGGACATCATACAGGCGGGGCACCATCTGGATCTGGCGCTTCAACAGGAAAACGATGACGAGGCTAAGCGAGATGTAAACGGCCGTGAACAGGTAGAAGGTCCACGCAATGCCGGGCATGGGTGTGACGGCGTCTTTGGTGCGCAGGATGCCTTGAAGTATCCAGGGTTGACGGCCCACTTCGGTTACGGTCCACCCGGCTTCAACGGCCACAAAGCCCAACGGGGTGGCCAGGGCAAAGAGCGTGAGAAACCATTTTTTTTGAAACCACGCACGCTTGCGGAACGCGATGAGCACGGTGAGCGCGAGCAGCACCAGGAACATGCCGATGCCCACCATGATCTGGAATGCATAGTGCACCACCGGCACGGGCGGCTGGTCGCCTTCGGGGATCTGGTCGAGACCGGCCACCTCGGCGTCGAAGCTGCCATAGGTCATGAAGCTGAGCATGCCCGGTAGCTCGATCGCGAAATCGACCGTTTTGGTTTTCGAATCAGGGATGCCTCCGATAACGAGCGGTGCCGATCGTTGGGTGTGATAGTGCGCTTCCATGGCTGCCAGCTTGGCGGGCTGCCGGGTGGCCACATCCTTGGCAGAAAGGTCGCCACTGAGGGGCTGAAGCAAGGCTGCGACGCCGCCAAACGTTGCCGCGATCTTGAAGGCGTGGAGATGGAACGTGATGTTGCGTTGGCGCAGGATCATGAGGGCGTGTACACCGGCCACCGCAAATCCGGTAGCAGCGATGGCGGCCAGCGTCATGTGCAGCGCCTGGGTGAACCACGCGTCGTTGAACATGGCTTTGATGGGATCGATGTTCAGGTATTGACCATCGACATAATCAAAACCGGCGGGGCTATTCATCCAGGCATTTGCCGATACCACGAGAATGCCGGAGGCCAACCCGCTCACGCCCACGATCACGCCCGTGAACCAATGGAACCACGTGTTGAACCGGCCCCAGCCATAGAGAAAAAATCCCAGGAAAATAGCTTCAATGAAGAAGGCCACGCCTTCCAGCGAGAAGGGCATGCCGAAAATCGGCCCGGCGTGCTCCATGAATCCAGGCCACAGCAATCCCAATTCAAACGAAAGCATGGTGCCCGACACCGCGCCGGTGGCAAAAAAAATCGCGACGCCTTTGCTCCAGGCTTTCGTGATGTTTTTGTAAATATCGTTAACGGTAGTGATCCATTTGAAATGCGCTACAGCCATGAAGAAGGGCATGACCATGCCGATACACGCGTAGATAATATGAAACCCCAGCGACAAGGCCATTTGTAAACGCGCTGCGAGTAGATCATCCATATTGCACTTTAGTACACGAAAATACGCCCGAATGGATACAGTTTTTTAATTCTTTTCCATGAAAAAAGAAAACCACCGTTACCCGGAAATAACCGTCCAAACGAATGGCTTTGCGACGCCGTGCGCAGACTCGTTTTTGGTTCGAAAAGCTAAAAAAACAGGGGCGCGTTACCCCACGGTTTAGCTCCTTTTTACGCACTCTGTGGAAAGACTTACTCATCCATCCCAGGGATTCCACAATTTCCAATGGCAAAAAGGGGGTTATAAATTAGGAACAGATATTGTTAATGGTTTACCGCCTACAACTTTCTTATGAAAAAGAATTTAAGAATCCTTGTCCTGGAAGACATGGAAGATGACCTGGAGTTGATTGAATACATTTTGACTGATGCCCACCTAGATTTTTCGACCAAACGCGTCGACAACCGGGAACAATTCATAACCGCGCTGCAAACTGAACCGATAGACGTTATTCTGTCCGACCATTCCCTGCCGCAATTCAATTCGCAAGAAGCCCTGGCCATCTACCTGGAATCAGGGTTAAAAATCCCATTCATCCTGGTGACGGGCGCCGTGTCGGAAGAATTTGCGGTGAACACCTTAAAGCAAGGCGCCGACGACTATGTATTGAAGTCCAACCTAACCCGGCTGCCGTCGGCCATTATAAACGCCGTCCGGCAACGTGAAGCAGAGGCCGCGAAAATGGTCGCCAATGATGCCATGCGCCGGCAATATGAGGAGTTGATGAAGATCAACAAGGAACTGGATAGTTTTGTCTATAGCGTATCGCACAACCTGCGCGCGCCGTTGCGCTCGGTGCTGGGGCTGATC
>CBIHQM010000208.1:0-11446 GCA_966211885.1 uncultured Chryseolinea sp. | reverse complement strand
GCACAGGATACATATCCGCCCAGGCGGACGGGGGTCCAAATCTCCCCCGTGCTACACAAGAAGCTCGCAAGAAACGGCGGGCTTTTTTTATGATATTATCTAGTTTAGAGCACAGGATACATATCCGCCCAGGCGGACGGGGGTTCAAATCACCCCCGCGCTACGATAGAAAGGCTCGCAAGACACTGCGGGCTTTTTTTATGACCATTCATGTCGTTATCCGATAGCTCAGTTGGTTAGAGCACAGGATTCATATCCGCCTAGGCGGACGGGGACAGATCTCCCCGCATACAAAAGAAAGAAGATCTCCTTGAAAACCATAAAAAAGCCCAAATTTTAGAGAATTTCAACCTTTTGTTTCATGTCGTGTGACGTTTAGTTGTCCTGGAGTTTGCTTTGAATCCTCTATTTCAAATTCCGGATCGCACATAGCCTTGCAAACGCAAAACGTGTCCATTGCAAGAAGACAGGCCCCACCGCCGAGTCGGTCCCTCCCCAATTTCTTATCTTGCTAAAATCAGGCTGAATCTCTATATTCATTCATGAAATGAGAGAGCCCATCTGCTCATCATGCTCACTTAATAAAAGTGAGATGGTGAAATCGATGGGCTTTTTCCATATGTCTAAACCAACTTCAGAGACTTATGGAAAGTTATTGCAAAATATTCTTACAGAACCCTTTAGCAGGCTTGATCTTCCGGATCACCGGAGCCATCAACAGAACTTTGCAAAGCGTGCCGCCCCCGGGGCGCCCATTTATATCGACGAAACCTGTCCAGTATATTTCAGTGTACCAAAAGAGTGTATCCCTTGCTGGGTACGATGCTTACGGTTCTAAAAGTATAGGCAGTCTTCGCTCGAGATTTTCCGAATGTGTTAACAAAATTTAAAAAACATGACCCCTCTCATCTCCACCTGCTGTCGTCGGTTGCTCTGCAGCCTGCTCCTGTTGATCCCCCTGTCGGGATATGCTCAACTCAAGCCAAAACAAACGTTGGACTACTATCTTCGATGGTGTTATCCGGTTGTTGAATTAATACCCGTCGAGATCCCGCCGATCAAAATACCGGTGGGATGCGAAGTGGTGGATTGCTGTCCGGGTTGCCCGGGACCTCCCATCGACTGGCGGATAAATGTTTTGGGTGAACTCCCGGTAAATGTTTTGCTGAACGCCGCCAATGTACCGGGCGATATCATGGAGAAGTTGGAAATGAAGGGCGTGGAAAAAAAAGAGAATATGCTGCGTCTATCGAAGGGCGAATCCATGATCCGGGGCTTTCCGAAGGATACCGGTAAACGGCCCGCTGTGCTGTCGCTGCAACTGGAGCTTGACAAAGGCGCGCTCGAAAAGATGTCGGCCATGCAGGGCGATAAAGCTGCCGGCAAGACAGACGATGCACCGGAAGTGTCTATCGAAATACAAGTTGATCAATATAGCGGCGATTATCGCGTGAACCAATTCCGGGCGCTTTACACCATTACCTGGCGATGCCGTTGGTATCCTCCCTTGGGAACGACCAATGTTTCAAACGACAATGCCGTCGTACTGGTGGATGCACGCAATGCCAGCTCCACTTGTCTTGACGATGCCGTGTTTCGTGGCAGCGACATCGTGGGTGTTGGAAACCTCCTTACGAACGCGCCTTGCCAAAGCGAGGTGTCGATCTTTTCGGACGACAATGCTATGGAGTTTCACGAAAATGTAACGACCTGGACCAATGCCGCGGGTGACGTACATCATGCTCCATTGCAGCCCATTATTGTCGCGCCCGTGTCGGTTTGGATCGCCCAACCCGGCGGCCTGACGCGCGCGCAAAACGATATCAACCGGGCAAACCAGCTATACAACGTGATGAACTCGGGCGTGATTTTTAACCCCACCTTCACAGACGTATCGGCCAACACCCAGGCAACCGCCCTGATCACGACCGGATTCGGCTGTTCCGGCACGGAGATCACAAACCTGACGGGCAGCACATTTTTCACGGCCAACCGCCTCAATGTGTACTATGCCAACGGCATACTGGCCGGCAGCAACCGCGGCTTCAACTGCAACGCCAATCAGAACATCAGCTTTATCGGCACATCGGCCGACAACGAATCGACGGCACATGAGATTGGGCATGCCTTCTCACTGGGACATTCCAACAGCGTTTCGGGTATTCCTGCCACCAACCTCATGATCACTGGAGGTACTGGACGAAACAGCATCACGATCGGCCAGGCCTTCCGGATAAACCTCAACCCGGGCTCACGCCTGAACGCCAATGGCACACGAACCGGCGGCACACGAACCTGCGCCGACGGCACAACATCCATCACATGCCCTGCGCTCAGTTTTGACGTTACACCTCGTTAATCCCCGCACGTATGAAATCAACACTTTATTTTCTCATGTTTATGCTTCTGACCGGGCTAACGTTTTGCACGACCGAAAAAGCCGTCGTCAAACTGTCGCCTCAACAAGCCGACAACATTCGCGTAGCCATTATGAATTGGATGGAATGCGAAGAGTGCAACGCCGGTGAGCTCGATACGCTGGTGCGTCATGGCAACCAGGTAGTGGGAAGCCTGGATGCTATCCTGACCGACGGACCTTCTTCAGCGCGCCGCGAAACATACGAGTCGCACCTTCGCGATGTGTATCGCGAAATGGTTGAATATCAAAAGTCTCATCCCCAAGACAAAGCAGCCGGCTCCGAAGAAGACTACGTGAACACCTATCTGCAAAACTATATGGCACTCTATCAGACGCGTGCAGCCACCGCCCTTTCGGCAATTGGTGGTAAAGAAGCACGCGCGGCGTTGGAGAAGGCCGAGAAGCGGGAGCTCCGCGCCGATGTGAAAGCGGTTGTTCAAGAGTCGCTCAAGAAGATCAAAAATTAAGGAAAGGCAAGTAGCCAGACCAAGTCGCTCGTCTTCATTACGCATTCAGGTCCCGTTGCTCACGGGTGGGTTCATATCCGTCACGAACTGCCGGCAGTTCAACGGCCCAAGGAAAACGGCTCTCTAAACAGGGAGCCGTTTTTTTAATACCCCATTTCGCCCCTCACGACAGGCCTTTTGCGTCAATAGCCCCTCATACACCCCAAAATTGCGTTTGCCATACTAAATAAATTGGCCTAAATTCAATCGCACGAAAGAATTACAATGGCGACCCTCAGCATGTCCAATAAAAAGTTGTTCACGGCGGATTACGAAATCCACGCCTCGATCAAGATGCTGTATCCCTACATTCAAACGGCAAGCGGTCTGTCGGAATGGTTTGCCGACGATGTCACCATCAACAACGAAGACAAGTCCTTTACCTTCTTCTGGGACAACGAAGCACACAAAGCCAAGCTCGCCGCCTTTCGCACCAACCACTTCGCCCGCTTCGAATTTCTCCCCGAAAACAAAGACGACGAGAAAGATCCTTCCTACTTCGAGCTACGCCTCGAATTCAACGACCTCACCCAATCCGTTTACATCAAGATCTTCGACTACTCCGACTTCGACGACCAGAAAGAGCTGAACGACCTCTGGCATGGGTTGGTGGAAACCCTCCGGAAAACCGTGGGCGGTTGAAGGAGGGGTGTAATTTTTTTCGTTTTATAACGATGGGTTAATAGGTTGGCCTTATTTTTGACCTTTGTTTCGCGCACAAGCCGTACCCATGAAAAAGATAGACAAACTCGTTTTAGATGCCTTCCTGGGACCGTTCCTCATTACCTTCCTCGTTGTCGTTTTTATTCTGCTGAACATCAACATGCTGAAATATTTCGACGACATCATTGGCAAGGGCCTCGACGGCCTGGTGCTGGGACAGTTGTTTTTCTACTTCGCCGTCTTCACGGTGCCCACCGCCATGCCGTTGGCCGTTCTGCTGTCGTCGCTCATCGCATTTGGGAACCTGGGGGAACATTTTGAATTGTCGGCCATCAAGAGCGCCGGCATTTCCCTGGTGCGGGCGTTGCGACCGATCTTTTTCTTTGTGCTGTTGCTCACGGTCCTGGCTTTCTATATCAATAACAACCTCGTGCCCAAGGCAGCCTTGGAAGCCTACAGCCTGCTCTATGATATCAAACAAAAGAAGCCGGCCCTCGAGTTGCGCGAGGGCGTGTTCTATCACGGCATCGACAACATCAGCATCAAGGTAAACCACAAGTTCCCCAAAGACGACAAGGCGCTCAAGGAAGTGATTGTCTATGATCACCGGAAGAACGACGGCAACAAAGAGGTGATGATCGCCGACAGCGGCCGCATGTACACCATCCTGGGCGAACGCTATTTGAAGTTCGAGTTATTCAACGGCTACCGCTATACGGAAGGCACCAGCAACGAACGCGAAATGACGGGCCAACGCAATGCCAATCCCCAGGCCCTGAGCCGCAGCAAGTTCGCCAAATCACAGGTCGTGTTCGACCTTTCGTCGTTCGCCCTCCAGTCCACCGACAAAAAGTGGTTCCAGGGCAACCGCATCATGCGCAACATGTCGGAGTTGTCGTCGGACATCGACTCCATCAATGTTGAAGTACTGAACCAGCAACTGAATTACTACCAAAACAAACAGGCCTTTTTCACCTTCTATCAAAGGCATGATTCCCTGACAATGCCCCCGGAAATACAGGCCTATAAGATCTATCGCGATTCCATCAACCGCATCCCCTACATGAACAAGATCAGTCCCGTGGCCACAACGCCCGGCGACACCGTGAAGAAAAAGAACGGGCAGGACTCGGTGAATGCCGAAAAGGAGCGGGAGGAGCGCATGAAGGTCAAGAATGAGAAGCGAAGACTGCTGCTGTCGGCGCGCAAGAAAAAATTAGGCGAGAAGACCCCGCCCCACGGACCGGTACGGACCGCGAAGATGGTCGCCGTCAATTTCGACTCGGCTTCACTGGCCCGCATCGACAGCGTGTTCAACATCCCCATCGGCCGTGACGTGATCCAGGGGGCCACCAACATGGCGCGCCAGGTAAAGAGCCAGATCATGAACGCCAATGCCAGCATCGAGAACTATGAAAAAGACCTGAAAGAGTTTGATATACAGTGGAATAAGATCCCCTCGAGCTCGTTTGCCTGCATTGCCATGTTCCTCATCGGGGCACCTTTGGGGGCCATCATCAAGCGTGGGGGGCTGGGGGTGCCGTTCCTGGTGTCGATCTTCTTCTTTATTGTTTTCTATGTGTTGAGCATGCAGGGCGAGAAGCTGGCCAAGCAGGGGACGGTGAGCGTCGCCATGGGCGTCTGGATGTCGGATTTCGTGCTGCTGGTAGTGGGAGCCCTGTTCTTGCGGCAAGCCAGGGCGGATGCCAGGCTGTTTGAGGCTGATTTTTATCTAGTTGCCTTGGACAAGGTGAAGCGATGGTTTGCCCGTAGACGGCAACTGCGTGCGCAGCAGGCGTAGGGGAGAAGGCGAATATTTCAACAAAATGTTGCAAAATTGGGCCGTTTTGGCTTACCTTTGCCCCCTGAAATAAAGGAAAAAAAACATTTTTTGAAATGTATCTGACTACAGCAATTAAACAAGACCTGTTCGCGAAACACGGCTTTGCGAAGAAAAAAGAAGAAACTGGTTCTGCCGAATCACAGATTGCCCTCTTTACGCATAGAATCAACCACCTCACGGCCCACTTAAAGGAAAACAAGAAAGACTTTTCCACCCAGCAAGGCCTCATGAAACTGGTAGGTAAGCGCAAGAAGCTCCTGAACTACCTCCAAAATACAAACATTGAGAGATACCGCGCTATTCTGGCAGATCTTGATCTGAGAAAGTAATTACAAGACATTCCCCAAAGGGAACCCAACCAAAGGTTCCCTTTTTGCATTTAAAATAAGTTAAGTCCGTCTCCGGACCACATTGACGCATCCTGAAATAGCCGTGCGAACCTCCTGACAACAAGGCCGGTCGCAGGGCTGTTTTAGGTGTTGTCGCTGTCAGACGTAAAAAAAACAACACATGAAACCTACTGCAATCACCAAAACATGCAAGCTGCCCGATGGACGCGAAATAACAATTGAAACCGGTAAACTTGCACGCCAGGCCGACGGTTCGGTCGTGCTCAAAATGGGCAACACCATGTTGCTCGCCACCGTGGTATCCGCCCAGGAAGCCAAAGAAGGCACCGATTTTCTCCCCCTTTCGGTTGATTACCAAGAGAAGTTCGCCTCTACGGGTAAAATCCCCGGCGGCTTCCTGAAACGCGAAAGCAAACTTTCCGACTACGAAGTGCTCATCAGCCGCCTGGTTGACCGTTGCATCCGCCCGCTGTTCCCCAGCGACTACCACGCCGACACCCAGGTGATGCTGTATCTCCTTTCCGGTGATGAAAATGCATTGCCCGATGCCCTCGCCGCCTTTGCCGCTTCGGCTGCTTTGTCGGTTTCCGATATCCCTTTCCAAGGCCCCATCTCCGAAGTACGGGTAGCCCGCGTGGAAGGCAAATTCGTCGTTAACCCCACCATGGAACAAAAGAAGATCGCCGACATCGACCTGATGGTGGGTGCATCGATCGAGAACATCCTGATGGTGGAAGGCGAAATGAAGGAAGTGAGCGAAGACGATATGCTGGAAGCGCTGAAGGTGGCACACGAAGCCATCAAGGATCAGTGCCGTCTCCAGATCGAACTGACCGAAGCTGTAGGCAAGACCGTGAAGCGTACCTATAGCCACGAAGACAGCGACGAGAACCTGCGCCAGGAATTGTGGAAACTCATGTACGACAAGGCCTATGCCGCAGCCCGCAAACTCATCGCCAACAAAAGCGAGCGCTCCGAGGCTTTCTCCGGCATCCTGGACGAATACCTGGACGCCCTTCCCGAAGACACGACCGTCAACAAATTGCTGGTAAAGCAATACTATAAAGAGATCCAAAAGAAAGCCGCCCGCGACCTCGTTCTTAACGAAGGAGTTCGTCTGGATGGCCGTAAGACCAAGGAAATCAGAGAGATATGGAGTGAAGTGGACTACTTGCCCTCACCGCACGGCTCGGCTGTTTTCACCCGTGGTGAAACCCAGTCGCTGACCACCGTAACGCTCGGTACCAAACTGGACGAGCAGATGATCGACGGCGCCATGATCGAAGGCTCCAGCAAGTTCATTTTGCATTACAACTTCCCCGGCTTCTCTACCGGCGAAGTGAAACCCAACCGCGGCCCCGGACGTCGCGAAGTGGGCCACGGCAACCTGGCGTTCCGTGCCCTGAAGCAAGTACTTCCCCCGGAAGAAAAGAACCCCTATACCATCCGTATTGTTTCCGATATTCTCGAGTCTAACGGTTCGTCTTCGATGGCCACCGTATGCGCAGGCTCACTGGCCCTTATGGACGCCGGTGTTCCCGTGAAGAGCTCCGTATCCGGCATTGCCATGGGTATGATCTCCGATGCTGCTACGGGCAAATACGCCATCCTTTCCGACATCCTCGGTGACGAAGATCACCTGGGCGACATGGACTTTAAAGTGACCGGAACGGAGAAAGGCATCACCGCCTGCCAGATGGACTTGAAAGTTGACGGCCTGACCTACGAGACCATGCGTGAAGCGTTGCTCCAGGCAAAAGAAGGCAGACTTCACATCCTCAACGAGATGAAGAAGACCATCAGCCAGCCCAGACCGGATCTGAAGCCTCAGACACCACGTGCCGAAACCGTGATCATCGAGAAAGACATGATCGGCGCGGTAATCGGCCCAGGCGGAAAAGTGGTACAAGACATCCAGAACACCACCGGCGCAACCGTGGTGATCGAAGAAGTTGGCAACAAAGGCGTGGTGAACGTGTTTGCCAGCAATAAAGACGTGATGGAAGCGGCCCTGCGACGCATCAAGGGCATCGTGGCCATCCCCGAAGTAGGCGAAGTATACGATGGTAAAGTGAAGTCCATCATGCCTTTCGGTGCATTCGTAGAGTTTATGCCCGGCAAAGACGGCCTGCTCCACATCTCCGAAATCAAGTGGGAACGCCTCGAAAACATGGAAGGCGTCCTGGAAGTAGGGGAAGAAGTGAAAGTAAAGTTGATCGAAGTAGACAAAAAAACCGGCAAATACCGTCTCTCTAGAAAAGTACTGTTGCCCAGACCTCCTCGCCCGGAAACTACTCCGGCGTAAATCCGTTAACAACTGGATTGACAGGAACTATATTTTGACAGTATATTGTTAAACAAACGAATTGTTATATTTAGAGGATGAGACAGCTAAAGATCAGCAAACAAATTACCAACCGCGAAAGCCAGTCACTGGATAAATACCTCCAGGAAATTGGCAAGGTTGACCTGCTTACGCCGGACGAGGAAGTAGAGTTAGCAAAGCGTATCAAAGAAGGTGATCAGATAGCATTAGAGAAACTTACGAAGGCCAACCTCCGCTTTGTGGTGTCGGTGGCAAAGCAATACCAAAACCAGGGACTTTCCTTGGGCGATTTGATCAATGAAGGAAACTTAGGTTTGATCAAAGCCGCACAACGTTTCGACGAGACCCGCGGTTTTAAATTCATCTCTTATGCCGTATGGTGGATCCGTCAATCCATCCTTCAAGCGTTGGCTGAACAATCGCGTATTGTTCGCCTGCCGCTGAACCGTGTAGGCTCGTTGAACAAGATCTCCAAAACATTTTCGGAATTGGAACAAAAGTATGAACGCGAGCCTTCCCCGGAAGAACTTGCCGAAGTACTGGATGTGACAACGGCCGAGGTAGTGGATACGATGAAGATCTCCGGACGCCACGTGTCCATGGACGCACCGTTCGTGCAAGGAGAAGAAAACAGCCTGCTCGATGTGTTGGAAAACGACAGCGAAGAAACACCGGACTCCGGTCTGATGAACGACTCGCTGCGCCGCGAAGTGCAACGGGCCCTGTCGACCCTCACCCAACGCGAAGCCGATGTGATCACTTTATACTTTGGACTGAATGGCGAGCACTCCATGACCTTGGAAGAGATCGGGGAGAAGTTCAACTTGACCCGCGAACGCGTTCGTCAGATCAAAGAAAAGGCTATCAGACGGTTACGCCACACCAGCAGAAGTAAAGCTTTAAAGCCTTACCTCGGTTAAGAAAGTACGTTTTTAGAATATTGAAGGGTCTCGCATTCCGAGACCTTTTATTTTACCCGGAAATTATAAGACGCTAAACAAACATGGCAAAAGAAGAAGTAAAAGTCCTCATCATCGGTTCAGGTCCCGCCGGCTACACCGCCGCCATCTACGCGGCTCGCGCCGGCTTGAAACCCGTATTGTACACCGGTGCCCAACCGGGAGGACAGTTGACGATCACCAACGACGTAGAGAATTTCCCCGGCTATCCCGATGGCATCAACGGCCCGCAGATGATGGTGGACCTTCAGAAGCAAGCCGAACGCTTTGGCACCAAGGTGCACTATGGCGTGGTGACTTCGGTGGATTTTTCAGGTTATCCGCACAAGGTGGTCGTGGATGAAAAAGACGAGATCATTGCCCACAGCGTGATCATCTCTACCGGCGCAACCGCGAAGTATTTGGGAATTCCTTCGGAAGCAAAATTCAATAACAACGGAGTGTCTGCCTGCGCCGTGTGCGACGGTTATTTTTACAGAGGCAAGGAAGTGGCGGTTGTCGGTGCAGGTGATTCTGCCGCCGAGGAATCGACCTACCTGGCCAACCTCGTAACCAAGGTGCACCTCATTGTGCGTCGCGACGAAATGCGCGCCTCCAAGATCATGCAACAACGCGTGAAGAACACCCCCAACATCGAGATCCACTGGAACTCTGAAACTGAAGAGATTCTGGGCAATGAAACCGGGGTAACCGGCGTGCGCCTGGTAGATAATAAAACCGGCGCGAAGAAAGAGTTGGACATCCAGGGATTCTTCCTGGCCATCGGCCACAAACCCAATACAGACATCTTCAAGGGTTGGATCGACATGGACGAAACCGGCTACATCCACGTGCAGCCCGGCTCCACCCGGACCAACATCGAGGGCGTGTTTGCCGTGGGCGACGCCGCCGACAAAGTATACCGCCAAGCCATCACGGCCGCCGGCACCGGTTGTATGGGTGCGCTGGATGCCGAGAAGTTCCTGGTGGCCAAGGAAATGGAAGCCGTGCACTAAGCCGGCTCCCGCAAAACAGTATCCACCAAATACCGCATCCGAATTTTGAAACTCGATATTCTCGTTCTTTCGGCCCATCCCGACGACGCCGAAATCAGCTGTGGGGGCACCATCGCCAAGCACGTGTCGCTGGGATATAAAGTAGGCATTGTTGACTTCACAAAAGGGGAGCTCGGAACGAGGGGTACGCCCCAAACCCGCAAGGAGGAAGCTGCAGAGGCGGCCCGCATTCAGGGCATTGCTGTGCGGGAGAATTTAGGGTTGAAAGATGGCTTTTTTCAGAACGACCCCGACCACCAGATGGCGGTGGTCCGGACGATCCGGAAGTTCCAGCCCCGCATCATCCTGGCGAACGCCGTCTACGACCGGCATATCGACCACGGCAAGGGCGCTTCCCTGGCCTATGACGCCTCTTTCCTATCGGGACTGATCAAAATCACCACCCAGGACGATCATGGCCATGCGCAGGCTCCCTGGCGGCCGGAAGCGTTCTACCATTCCATCCAGAGCCTGTTCATTGAACCTGACTTTATCGTCGATATCTCTGGCTTCTGGGAAACAAAAATGGCCGCCCTCCGGGCCTTTAAAACGCAGTTCTATGATCCGAACAGCAACGAGCCGGAGACGTATATTTCAAATCCTACATTTTTGAAGATGATCGAGGCCCGGGCCATCGAATTTGGCCATGCCATTGGCACCACCCATGGCGAAGGGTATACCGTGCGCCGCTATCCCGGCGTAAATTCACTGTTCGACCTGCGTTAAGGGGCCAGGCGATGCGCTTTCCAGGCGCCGTCCACCTTGGTGTATTCGATGCGGTCGTGGAGGCGGCTGGGCCGTCCTTGCCAGAATTCGATGAGCAGCGGCTCGATTTGAAAGCCACCCCATTGGTGGGGCTTGGGCAGCACTTGTTTTCCTTCGAACTTTTGTTCCATTTGCCGCACGCGTTCCTCGAGGATCTCGCGGTTCTCCAATACCGAACTTTGGGGCGACGACCATGCCCCGATCTGCGATCCGCGCGGCCGGGTCTGGAAGTAGGCTTCAGCCGTTTTGTCGCTCACACGCGTTGCCGTTCCTTCAATCCGCACCTGGCGTTCCAACTCGGGCCAGAAGAATGTTGCCGCGCAAGCGGGGTTATTTTCAAGTTCTTTTCCTTTATCGCTCTGAAAATTGGTGTAGAAAAGAAAGGCTCCGTTCTCGATGCCTTTCAGCAGCACAATGCGTGCTGACGGACGATTGTCTGCATTGACGGTGGCCAGGCACATCGCATTCGGCTCGGCCACTTGCGAATGCATTGCTTCCTGAAACCAGCGCTCGAATTGTTGGATTGGGTTGGTCGACATGGTGAGGATGTCCAGGGCGGCTTTGGAATATTCTTTTCGTAT
>CBIHQM010000207.1:0-11488 GCA_966211885.1 uncultured Chryseolinea sp. | reverse complement strand
GGACAACCTCACCTTGGGGTATTCGGTGAAACAGCTCACGAAAGCCAACATCCGCGTGTATGCCACGGTGCAGAATGCGTTTGTGATCACCAAGTACAGCGGTCTCGATCCTGAAGTATCCGTTTCGGGCATCGACAACAACCTGTATCCGCGGGCCAGAACGTTCGTGTTTGGTGTGCACATCGGACTCTAATCCTCATTCATAACAAAGACATTATTCTATATGGAAAATAAAAAGATATTACGAATAGCGTTCATCGCCCTTTTAGGCGGGGTGTTTGGCTGCACCGACCTGGACGTAACGCCCAAGAATGCCGCGGTAGGAGATGTGGTCTTCACCGACCCTGCGGCCTATAAGCAATCGCTTGCCAAAGTGTATGCCGGCTTGGCCATCGGTGGCCAGTCGTCGGGCGATGGCAACTCCGACATCAGCGGCATCGACGGCGGGTTCTCGCAATACATCCGCATGTATTTCAACCTGCAGGAGCTTCCCACCGACGAAGCCGTGATCGGCTGGAACGACGGGACCATCCAAACCCTGCACTTCCAGAACTGGACCTCGCAAAGCGAGTTCATCAACGCCATGTTCAACCGCGTCTATTTCCAGGTGTCGATGGCCAACGAATTCCTGCGCCAGACCACCGATGATTTGTTGACGGCGCGTGGCGTTACCGATGCCATGAAAGCCGACATCAAACAATACCGCGCCGAAGTGCGCTTCCTTCGCGCACTCAGCTACTGGCACGGTCTCGACATGTTTGGCAGCATTCCGCTGGTGCCCGAAACAAACCCCATCGGCACGGACGCTCCCGGTCAGCCGGAGGGCGGCAAACAAGATGTATTCAACTACATCGAAAGTGAGTTGCTCGCGGTGGAACCTGACCTGGGCGGACCCAAGAAGATGGAATATGCCCGCGTAGACCAGGCGGCTGCCTGGATGCTGTTGGCAAAATTGTATTTGAACGCCGAGACCTATACCGGTACAAAGAAGTACACCGAGTCGCTCACATATTTGAACAAGATCATCGCTTCAAATGCCTACACGCTCGATCCCGTATATGGCAATCTTTTCCTGGCCGACAATCATAAGTCACCCGAGATCATTTTCCCCGTGGCCTTTGATGGAACCTACACGAAGACCTATGGTGGCACCACCTTCCTGGCCCATGCGGCTGTGGGTGGCGACAAGATGAAACCTTCGGACTATGGCATCGACGGCGGCTGGGCAGGCCTTCGCATCACATCGAACGTTGTGAACTTGTTCGCACCGGCCGACGGTCGTGGCAACTTCTTCACCGATGGCCAATCGAAAGACATCCCGGGAACACCCAACACCAGCTTCAACCAGGGTTATGCCCATCCGAAATTCCAGAACGTAACCTCCCAGGGATCCCCCGGCAGCAACAGCACGTTTGCCGACACCGATTTCCCGATGTTCCGCTTAGGCGATGTTTACCTGATGTATGCTGAAGCGGTTTTGAGAGGAGGCTCGGGTGGCGATGCTGGCACAGCCTTGGGTTATGTCAATCAGCTTCGTGTTCGCGCCTATGGCAACACGAACGGAAACCTCCAGACCGCCGACCTCACGCTCAGTTTCATCATCGACGAACGTGGTCGCGAGCTCAGCTGGGAATGCCACAGAAGAACCGACCTGGTTCGCTTTGGCTTGCTGACCGTGAACGATGGCAACGACCCGCGTGCCATCTGGGCCTGGAAAGGCGGCGAGAGCGCAGCCGGAAAACAAACCCAAGCTTTCCGCAACGTGTTCCCCATCCCTGCAGCAGCGCTGACGGCCAATACCAAATTAAAACAGAATGACGGTTACTAAAACTGACAGAAACATGAAAAAGCTATTTCTATATTTTTCGCTCATTTTTGCCGCCGCGCTCTATTCCTGCCAGGAAGGCGTTGAGAACGTGGACGGGCAACTCAGTTTTCCGCCGACCATCTTAAGCTCCAGTCCGACCGTTAGCGTGAAGATCGGCACGTTCGATCTGAAGGCCGTTTTAGTGAGCGGCGCCCCGCTGACGTCGGGAACGCTGACCTTGAAAGATAAAGACGGCAATACCTTGTATACGATGACAGAAGGCCTGAGTGGAACAAAAGATTCCCTCGTGGCCAAGTCAAGCGACTTCAACTCAGCTTCGCTGCCTTTGGGTGACTATACGATGGAGATCTCCGCGGTAAACACCCGCAACCTGACCACGACGAAGTCGGTGCCGTTCGCCGTTTCCCAAACCTTGTACCCGGCCAAGAACACGAAGATGTACATCGCCGGTGAATTCAACAGCTGGGGTGCTGCGGAACTGACGCTGATCAGTGACTTTACCTGGGAGATCAAGAACATCGATCTGCAAGGCAAAGCCTGGAAACTGAAAAACACGCCCGACTGGACCGACGAAGACTGGGGCGATCCCGGCTGCGACGGTTTGATGAACTCCAACAAAGCCGAAGGTGGCAATGGCAACACGGATTGTAAATTCTCGGGCCTGGTCAACGTGACTTTCAACGACCAGACGCTCACGTATTCCGTGAAGCCTGCCGTGAATTTCAAGACCAATCTCTCGGGCCTCTTTGTGCTGGGCAACTTCAACAATTTTGAAGGCGACGAGAGCAAGTTCCAATTGAAAGCCGACAACAGCTGGGAACTCGCCGAAGTGCGGCTGAAGCCCAACGACGAATTTAAGTTTTCGGAGAGTCCGTATTTCAAAGGAAAGAACTATGGCGATTCGGGAACAGAAGGCAAGGCAGCCGAATTCGGACCTAATTTTGTCTGGGCCGGAGCCGACGCCTTCTATAAGGTAACGTTTAACGACGCCACCCTGAAGTATACGATCACCCTCGTGCGCTATCCTTATCCTGATAAATTATATCTCGTAGGCGACGCCTCTTCGGCAGGCTGGAATCCCGGTGCATCCATTCCGTTTATCAAAACAGCGGATGGCAAATTTGAAATGTATGCCTACCTGAAGCATACCACCACCGACGGCGGATTCAAGATGTTGCAGATCCAGGATTGGCCCGGCGCATGGGGCAAGAGCACCGACGGTAACCTCGCACAAGACGGAGGCAACAACATCCAGGTGCCTGTGGATGGATTCTATCGCATCACGGCCGACTTCCTCACGCTGAAATACACCACCACCCTCACCACGTGGGCGGTAGTGGGCGATGCCACTCCCGGCGGATGGCCAGCCAGCGATCCTGACCCGGGCGTGTTAACCCTCACCGGCGGCATCGGAACCTACACGCTGTCCATCGACAACATGGTACTCACCGGCGGCACCCATGAACTGAAGTTCCGGGCCAACAACAGCTGGGACATCAACCTCGGCGACGGTAATGCCGACGGCGTCCTGGAATATGGCGGCGGAAACATCAAGTCACCCGGCGACGGAACTTACTTAGTCGAGCTCATACTCGCCCCCACAGGCTACACGTACAAGCTCACGAAAAAATAATGTTTGCGAAAAGTTGGTAGGGGAGAGACACATCCAGCGCTGGCTGCTGGATGCTCTCACCCGCCAGCTTTTTTCTAACCAAAAGGAATGGATGCCCATGTTGGTGTTCTTCACCAACATGAATATGAAGGGAACAGATTGACGAATCAAAGACACATTTGATGCAAACACCGAAGCAAAAACATTTAAAAATTTCAACAACATAAAACGGATCCCCCCACACCCTCTTGTTGGTGTCCCACCAACAAGAATTCGGAGGGGCACACACCGAACACACAAACAACATTCTCATCACCAACAAACAGCTAAAGACATCAAAATTTTAACCCCATAAAAATCCAGCCCCCACCATCCTGGTGTCCCACACCAAGATCTCGAAGGCCACACCCAACCACACCCACTCCCAAGCATAAAAAACTCAAAGAAACCTCAACGGCATGAAACGGCTACTTATACCATTATTTCTACTATACACCCTGCAACTCACCCATGCCCAAATCGTAACCACCGTCCCGGCATTCCCCGTTGCCGACCAACCCGTCACCATCACGGTCGACGTCTCCGGCACCAGCCTCGACAAATTTGCCTGGAACAACGACACCAACCCCGTCTACATCTGGACCTGGCTCAAAGACAGCAACGGCAATTCCGTCGATGCCCCCACCAACGTCAACCCCGCCACCTCGCCCGGACAAGACGCCGCGAAGTGCTACCGGTTAACAACCAACCCCGATAAATACACGATCACTTTCACTCCGACAACCTTCTTCAACAAACCCGCCTCCGCCATCACCCAAATCGGCCTGAAACTAAAAAGCCGCGACTGGAGCGAGAACAAACAGACGGACGTCGATAAATACATCACCATCACCACCGGGTTCTCCGTGAAGTTCACCACCCCAACCCAGTCCACCTTTTTTGTGAACACCGGCGACCAGATCCCCATGACACTAAAGGCTTCGGCCACAGCCGACCTCGAAATAAAAGTTGGAGGCGTTTCAAAGGCCACCATCCTTCAAAACACAACCTTGAACTATACCCACACGGTAACCGAGACCGAAGGATCGGTCACCGTCGAAGGATCGGCCAACAATGGAACCGACACGAAGACCAGCACCTTTTCGTACTATGTCCGCACCACCACGGCGAATGCTCCGCGCCCCGCAGGCATTATCGACGGCATAAATTATGACAGCGGCGACCCAACGCAGGCCACCCTCAGCCTGCTGGCCCCCGGCAAAACTTCGGTGTATGTGCTCGGTGATTTTAACAACTGGGCCATCGACGAGGATTATAAAATGAAAAAAGACGGCGAGCATTTTTGGCTCGCGCTGAGCGGACTCGTGGCAGGGGAGGAGTATGGTTTTCAATACCTGGTGGATGAGTCGATCAAGATCGCCGACCCCTATGCCGATAAAGTGCTGGACCCGGATGACCAATATATTCCGGCAACGACCTATCCCAGTTTAAAGCCCTATCCTTCGCAAGCCCTCAACACGCAATGGTACTTCAACCGCGTGGCCGTGTTGCAAACCGGACAAACGCCCTTTGCCTGGACAGCATCAGACTATCATAAACCGGCCCCGGAAAATTTGGTCATCTATGAGTTGCACATCCGGGACTTCTTTGGCGAAAATGCCCGGAACTACCAGAGCCTCATGGACACCATCGGCTATTTCAAAAAACTCGGCATCAACGCCATCGAACTGATGCCCATCACCGAATTCAACGGCAACGACAGTTGGGGCTATAACCCCACGTTTATGTTTGCGCCGGATAAATATTACGGCAGCAAAAACAAGTTCAAAGAATTTATAGACATCTGCCACCTCAACGGCATCGCCGTGATCATGGACATGGTGTTGAACCACCAGGATCTTCCCAATGCCTATGTGATGATGGATTTTGACTTCACGGGCATGAAACCCAATCCCACCAACAAATGGTTCAACGTGACGGCTACCCACCCGTACAACGTTTTCTTTGACATGAATCACGAAAGCAAATACACGCAGCAGTATGTCGACACCATAAACTATCACTGGCTGAACGAATATAAAGTTGACGGTTTCCGCTACGACCTGTCGAAAGGATTCACCCAAAAGAATTCCGGCAGCGACGTAGCCGCCTGGTCTGCGTTTGACCAATCGCGCATCGACATCCTGAAACGCATGGCGGCCCGCGTCCGCACCCACACACCCGATGTCTACCTGATCCTGGAACACTTTGCCGACAACAGCGAAGAAACCGTTCTCGCCGCCGACGGCCTCATGCTGTGGGGAAATGAGAACTATGCCTACACGCAGACCGCCATGGGCTTTGGCACTGGCTCGGATATTTCATGGGGTTATTACAAGACCCGGAGCTGGACCGATCCACGCCTGGTGTCCTATATGGAGAGTCACGATGAGGAACGCATGATGTATAAGGCGCTGAATTATGGGAATTCATCCGGTACCTATTCGGTGAAAACGCTGGCCACCGCGTTGAATCGCATGAAAGCCGCCGCCACCTTTTTCTATACGCTGCCCGGGCCAAAGATGCTGTGGGAATTTGAGGAGCTGGGCTATGATCAAAGCATCAACCGTTGCAGCGACGGCACCATCAGCAACGATTGCCGTGTCACGGCCAAGCCCGTGCTGTGGAACTATCAGACCGTGCCCGAGCGCGACGCCCTGCACGACTATGTGGCCGACCTCCTCCGGCTTCGGAACACGTATAGCGTCTTCACAAAGGGTGACGCGACCATTACGACGGGCAATCAATTGCTAAAACAGATCACGCTAACGAACAATCCCTACACCGCTACTCCCGCGGATGCCAGCCAAATGAATGTTCAGATCGTAGGAAATTTTGACCTGACGCCGCAAAACGTCAGCGTAACGTTCCCGCACACCGGTACGTGGTATGACTATATCAAGGCCACGCCACTGTCCGTAGCCAGCAATTCCATTAGCATGACCCTGCAACCGGGAGAGTACAGACTCTACACCGACGTGGCTTTGAAAACCATTACCGGGGTAGAGGAGGAGCGTCCCACACTTTCTTATACGGTCTATCCCAATCCATCCACCGGCGTGTTGCAGATCGAAGCCGCCGATAAAAGCGACCTCGACGTTCGCGCTTTCAACACGCTCGGACAGCCGATGGCCTTGCACAAAGTTGACCGGAATCATTGGGATGCCACGTCCTTCGCTCCAGGCTTGTACATTTTAAGGATCGGGAAGGGAACGACGCAGTACACCACCACCATCATCAAAAATTGACCACCTCACTTTACCCCCACGCCATGAAACCAACGATACCAGCGTTCATGAAAATAGTTTTCACACTTTGCTTAGCCTTGTGTTTACTTTCTGCCAAAGCGCAGTCACCCGACGTGTATCCGCCACATTGGTGGGTGGACATGAAATGGAACAAAGTGCAATTGCTGGTCCGAAGCACGCAAGCGGATTTCAACCAGGCCGATGTCCGCATCAACTATCCGGGCGTCACGCTCGACAAGATCGATCGTCTGGAGAACGCCCACTACTATGCCCTCGACCTCACCGTGGCGCCCGGCACAAAACCGGGAAATGTTTCCATCGATTTTATCCGGAAAGGAAAAACCAAATCCGTGACCTGGGCTCTTCGCCCAAGGCGCGCCGGCAAGGGTAAAGATTTTGCTCAAGGCATCGATGCCGGCGATTTCATCTACCTGCTCATGCCCGACCGTTTCAGCAACGGCGACGTCACCAACGACCACGTGGCGGGTATGCGCGACCAGACCCTGAACCGCGATTCCATCTATCATCGTCACGGCGGCGACCTCCAGGGCGTGATCGATCATCTCGACTACCTCCAGGGCCTCGGTGTGACCGCGTTGTGGGTGACACCCGTCATCGAGAACGACATGCCCAACCGCACAGAGCACGGCTATGCCATGACGAATCATTACAAGGTAGACCCAAGGTTAGGCGGAAGCGATGCTTATAAAAAACTAAGCGACGAACTGCACAAACGGGGCATGCGACTCATCCAGGATGCCGTTTACAATCACGCCGGGTTGTATCACTTCACCGTACAAGACAAACCCATGAAAGACTGGCTCCACGAATGGCCAGCCTATACCAACACCAACTACCGCGACGGCGCCTGGATGGACCCGCACGGCACAGAGACTGACCGCAAGCGCATGGCCGATGGATGGTTCACTCCCATGATGCCCGACCTCAACCACGAAAATCCCTACATGGCCAACTACCTCATTCAAAACGCCCTGTGGAGTGTGGAAGAATTTGGAGTGGATGCCTGGCGCATCGACACATATATCTACAACGGCCTGGAATTCATGAACCGCTGCAATGCCGCGCTGTTGGAAGAATATCCCAAGTTGCACCTGTTTGGCGAGACCTGGGTGGGAAGTCCGTTGAACCAATCCTACTTCATGGAGAACAACCTCGTGGTTCCCTTCAAGAGCAATCTCCCGGGCGTCACCGATTTTCAGACGGCCTTCAACATCGCCGCCGCCCTCGACAATCCCAACGACGGATTGAACAAGTACTATACCATGCTCACACACGACTTCGTCTACAAAGACCCCATGAAGCTGGTCACCTTCCTCGGCAACCACGACATGAATCGCTTCTACACGCAAGTGAAGGAAGACCTGGCCAAATACAAGATCGGTCTCGGCTGGCTCCTGACGACGCGCGGCATTCCCCAATTCTACTACGGTGACGAAGTGCTCATGAAAGGCGCCACCTACCCCGCCGACGGCTGGGTTCGGCTGGACTTCCCCGGCGGCTGGAAGGGCGACAAGAAGAATGCTTTCACGCAAGAGAACCTCACCCCGCAAGAAAGAGAAACCCAGGCCTATGTGAAGGCACTAGCCAACTACAGAAAATCTTCTTCCGCTATCAAAAGCGGCAAGCTCGCACAGTACGTCCCCAAAGACAATGTCTACGTCTATTTCCGTCACGACAACACGCAAACCATCATGTGTGCCATCAACCTGAACGGCACCGAGAAAACCCTGCAACTGTCGGACTACGCGGAGCGGACGAAGGACTTTCAGGGCAGCAAAGACGTGCTCACCGGCAAGACTTCCAACGGCACCTTAACGATCCCGGCGATGACCATGACGATCGTTGAACTTACGAAACAGCAGAACGAGTAGCGATAAAAAGAATAACACAAAAGTGCTCACCGCGTCAATCTCGGTGGGCACTTTGCATTTAATGAATTTTGAGTTTTCCAGGCGGCCCCCCTCGGAGGCCTCGGGGCCGGGCTATCCGTTCCAAGTCCGCCCGCCCTTTGCCTGCTCATTCTAAACCCAGATTAAATATTTTGATGGTGTCTCACCGACAAATCACACTCCCAATCCCCAACGCACTTCGGGCTTTCCACTACTATCCCTGGCCGGTGCACACTTAAAAATTTCTCGATCCTTGATGTTACCGTGACTTCCTAAATAGTGACTAAAAAAGCTTCGAACCTCATCGGCGTTCGAAGCTTTCTGTTTGTATTTCGCTCTCAAAATAAATGCGAAACCTTAGTGATCATGCCCCACTTTAAACGGCAGGCTATTGACCATATCCCCAACCGCCTTACCTTGAATGAGCCCATCAACCGCGGTCTTGTTGTAGTGAATTCCGGCAAGCACGCGCGACCATGCGCCATCTTCTGCATACGCGGCCAGGGTGTTATAGGATCGTGCGCCAAAGGTTGCCTCATGTGTACGGTCAACAAAAGCGCACTTCTTGCCGAAGAAGCTTTCCAGCACCACCGACGATGCCTTGCCAATCACAGTGTGGGCCGAACCATACTCCGGGTGTGGCGGGGTGGGAACCACCGTGTTCCAGGTGGTGAAGCCCATGACGTTTCGAATGTAGGAGATGGGGCGGATCACATTATAGTGATATTTCGTTTTGAAAACGGAAATGATGGCATCCCGAAGCGCGATGCCGTGCTTGGCATAGACCAGGGCGGCTTCGTCGAGTTTTAGGTTTTTCACGATGATCAGTTGGGTGGCGATGTTCGTGAAATGGGCTGTGCCATTGTAGTTGCCGGGGATGTCGGCCCAGGTCTTTGCCGTGATGATATCGGCGGGGGTGAGCGATTGCGAAAGGGTATAAGAGAAGTTCACCATGTTATAAAAATCCGAACCGGGCACTTCTGAATAGGGCGGCAACGGGAAAGTGGTCGGTTGTGTTTGGGCGGCTATGCCGGGTGTGAACGACCGGTCATTTCCCACATAGGGCGATGCTGCCGGTAGAAAAGCGGGAGGCGTCGGTATCCACAGGCCGGGTCCGACGGGAGGGACGTAGGTGATGGGTTGTGGCTTGTACGCTTCATGACTGCCATCGGTCTTCGACCATTCAAAGATCGCTTCCGCCACACTCCGGCCGAAGTCGGCCGAGTTTTGCAGCACGTTGGCATGGGCCTCGCCTTGAAACTGTGTGTTGAATGCGTCCTCCAATGAATCGATGGTGACCTTGTTTGCGGCCGACGTGCTTTCGAACAGATTCCGGATCATGCTGGCCATCGCGGCGTTGGCGCTGGCCGGCCAATAATACGACTGGCAATCAGCCGGCACCACGGTGGTCGGTCCACCCACGAAAGGCAATATCGATCGATACCCCGGCATACCGGGCACGATGGACTCATAGAGAGAAAGCCCCGTATAGGCAAACGCCCGACCGGTTACCCCCGGACTGTAACCCGCTGTCGTCTTTGTTAATTTCTGTTGCAGATTGATCCATGTGGTGGCTACGGAGGACGAATACTTTTTTGCTGCGGGTTGTTTCCAATGCTCCTGGCAGGTGGAGAAGACCAAAAGACAAACCATCATCAAGAAGGAGAGGTACTTTTTCATAAGCGGTTTTTTTGGGGAGTGAATGATCATGGAAGTTACTATGCCCCGGGGACCGATACCCACATTTGAGCCGGACGGCACCCTTTTAGCGCCAGACGCCGCCCGGCGATGGGACCACACCGGCACACGCAGGTTTTGCGTGATCTCGGGCACGCCGGAGTCTCGCATCGTTGCTGTCATTTTGCGACGAATGCCACTCGTCTACAAACTTCGTTATCCGACCGACTCCGGTCTCCATGTTGCCGCGGGTATGCTTATATTTAAGTATATCCACGTCCTAAGCCCCTCTCTATGCTACACCACAAAAAATTTATTTGCCTGGCGGTGGATGACGAACCACCGGCCCTTTCCGTCCTGGAGCAATACATCGATAGCGTGCCACAGCTTGAACTGGCCGCCGCCTGTAACAACGCCGTAGATGCCTTGGCTGCACTGCAACACCACACCATAGACCTGCTTTTTCTCGACATACAAATGCCCCAATGGCTGGGCTCGGATTTTATCAGGACGCTGAATAGTCCACCGAAGATCATCTTCACCACAGCAGGTAGCAAATTTGCGGTAGAAGGTCTCGAAATGAACGAGGTCGACTACTTGCTCAAACCCATTTCTTTCGAGCGTTTCATCAAAGCCGTGAACAAGGTCATGGAAGCCGATCTCTCCACTACGCCAACGCAAAACCTGTTCACCGAAAAAGAAACCGCCGACCCGCATTTGTACTTCCGCGCCGATCGGAAAATGATAAAGGTGAGTCTGGCCGATATTTTATACATCGAGAGCCTGAAGGATTACATCCGCGTGGTCACTCAGACCAAAAACATCATCACCCGTAAATCCATTTCGTCGCTCGAAGAAACCTTGCCGCCGCAGGCATTCATTCGCATCCACCGTTCCTTCATCATCGCCTTGAACAAAATAGATTCCTACAACAGCGAAATGGTGGAGGTGGCAAAGAAAAAATTACCCATCAGCAGGATGTATAAACATGAGGTGGGAAGGCTGCTGAAGTTGGAGGCGTAGGGGATCTCAAAAGAATTCTTTTAACAAAACCGGCCGCTAAGTTTCTTGGGGCGGCGTCAAGGCACTCGTGTGCCCAGACTGCTCCAAGCGGAGACTAGGCAGAGCCACCCCGACAAAACAACACGGTCACCCAACCCGGATACGCGGGGGA
>CBIHQM010000206.1:0-11531 GCA_966211885.1 uncultured Chryseolinea sp. | reverse complement strand
GGTGCAAAATGTAGAACGGGTAAAGTCCCTCATTGATCCGGCTGAGCCAGGGGTGTTGGCGGTTCAGGTAATGTTGTCCGTAGGCAATGACGGTGATCACCCAAAACCAGCTTAAAAAGATTGCGGTCACATCAAAAGCGATTTCCAACGTGTCGTCGCTCCAGGGCAACCGTATGATGTCGGTCAAGTGAAAATAAAAACCATAGAATGGGATAAGAATAAACAGCGACGCCACCAACAAATGTTTCCGGTTCTGGCCGATGGCTTCCCACAACACAGCGTTCGAATAGCAGAGCATTCCAAAAACAAAGAAACAAAAGTAGAACGTGAAGAACGCCCAGTCGCCGGCTAGGGCATGGGTTTCTTCGGGGAAGAAAGGGCGTAAGACGATTTGCGTGATCAAAATAAATGCTGCCGGCAACAGCAATAGTCCGGCGGGGCTGCCCAACCATCGCAAGGCGCTGGCTTTGAAGGCCGTCGATTTGGGCGAGCGGAGAAAGATCAGGATGGGGATCGCGATGAGCGAGTACACCAGCAGGTAAGCAACAAACCACAGGTGGTGCCAGCTGAAACTTCCTTTGGGGTAGGGAACAAAGTCGAAAACGGTTTTATAAAATTCGCCATAGCTGGCATAGTTGGCGATGCGCTCATAATAGATCTGCGGCGGCACGATCACGAACATGCCAAAGACGAGCGGGATCAAAAGACGTTTCACGCGCTCGCCGGCAAACTGCGAAGGGGTGCGCTTGCCCAGCGCCATGTAGGTGCCGGCGCCGGAGATGAAGAGCAGCAACGGCATGCGCCAATAATGCAGGATAACCATCCAGTAGCGGAAGCTGTCGCTGGTCTCCGCATTTTTGATATGCCAACCCCAGGTGTTGAACAACATGCCGGTGTGGTAGAACAAAAGAATGATGATGGCGATGAGGCGGAGCCAGTCCAGGTCGTAGCGGCGCTCGGAAGCAATTTTGATTTCCATGGTGATTTTTTTCTTCAAAAATGCGACGGACGCGTGGCCCGGCACGACCTAGCCTATAACGTGGACGTTCGACTTTATAAAAAAGTATGCGAAATTCACCCGCCAGGCCGGTTTCCGGGCCGGACATCAAGTCCTTTTCTGGCGCTGACGAAATTTCACGATTTTAGCGGCAAATAATGTGATCGTATGAAACTGTTGCTGTTGATGGCCTGCCTGCTTTTTTGCGTTGAAGGTTTTTCCCAGGATAAGAATGTACCCGCCGATTTTCTAACCGCTGATTTCCACAAAGGACGCCGCGAAAAATTACGCGAAACACTGCCGCCAAACTCCGTGGCCGTTTTCTTTGCCAACCCGGTGCGCAATCGCTCAAACGATGTTGATTTTGTCTATCACCAGGACCCCGATTTCTATTACCTCACGGGCTACAAGGAAACGGACGCCGTGTTGCTCATCTTCAAAGACAAACAAACCGCCGCCAACGGCACCGTGTATTCCGAGATCATTTTCGTGCGACCCCGCAACGCAAACGAGGAACTTTGGAACGGCGGCCGCCTGGGCAAGGAGGGCGTGCGAAGTGCCCTGGGCCTCACCCAGGCCTTTAACAACACCGACTTTAAAAAATACAACGTCGACTTCGCGAAGTTTTCCAACATTCTCTTCTACGACTTCAACAACGACGTGCGCGACGATGCCAGCGACTCGACCGATCTGTACAGCCTCATCGAACAATTCAAAGTGAAGGTGAACTATCCTTCAAAATCGGCCGCGTTGAATGTTCAACCCGAGCAAAAGAAAAAGAACCTGAACACATCCGACCTCGACAACCTGATGTCGGGTCTGCGCGGTGTGAAGACGAAAGAGGAATTGGAATTGATCCGCAAGGCCGTCAACATCTCGTGTACTGCCCAGCGCGAGGTGATGAAGGCCATCAAGCCTGGCATGTCGGAACGCGAGATCCAGGGCATCCACGAATTCGTTTTCAAAAAATACCAGGCCGAAGACGTGGGCTATCCTTCTATTGTGGGCGCGGGAAACAACGGATGCATTTTGCATTACGAAGACAATTATAAACCCCTCATCACCAGCTCGGAAATGATCCTGATGGACCTCGGCGCCGAGTACCGCGGCTACACGGCCGACATCACGCGCACCATACCCGTGTCGGGGAAATTTTCGCCCGAGCAAAAGCTGATCTATGAACTGGTGTTGAAGGCACAGGAAGAGGCGATGAAGATCTGTAAACCCGGCATTGCTTTCCAGGACATGACCTTGGTCACACAAGCCGTGATCAACAAAGGTTTGAAGGAGCTGGGCATTCTGAAAAGCGAGACCGAACGCCACAACTATTATCCCCACGGTTGCTGTCACCACATCGGCCTGGATGTTCACGACAAGGGGGCGAGGATGAGGCTGCTGGAAAATATGGTGATCACCATCGAGCCCGGCATCTACATTCCCCAAAACTCGCCGTGCGACAAACGCTGGTGGGGCATCGCCGTGCGCATTGAAGACGACTTTCTCATCACCAAAACCGGCGTGGACCAATTGTCAAAGCTGGCACCCCGCTCGGTGGACGATATTGAAGCCTTAATGAAAGAACCCAGCGCCCTCGACGATTTTGTGCTTCCGGAGCTGCATTAAAAAAGTCCTTAGTCTTTAGTCCTGAGTCGTGAGTACCAGATACTCAAAGTGTCAGGATGAAGGACTAAGGACTCAGGACTAAAGACTAAGGACTAGTTAGAAGCGCTCCAGGTTTGAAAAGAAGAAGCTGCATTCGAGGGCGGCGTTCTCGTCGCTGTCGGAACCGTGGATGGCGTTTGCTTCGATGGATTTGGCAAACAGGTTGCGGATGGTGCCCGGTTCGGCCTTTTTGGGGTCGGTGGCGCCGATGAGCTTGCGGAAATCTTCCACGGCGTTGTCCTTCTCCAGGATCATCGGGATGATGGCGCCCGACGACATATAGGTGCAAAGTTCTTTGAAAAAGGAGCGTTGGCTGTGAACTGCATAGAATTCGCCGGCGCGTTCTTCGCTCAACTGGGTCTTTTTCACGGCCACGATGCGGAAGCCTGCTTCCTCAATCATCTTCATAATTGCTCCTGCGTTGGCTGCGCTAACGGCGTCAGGTTTGATCATCGTAAAAGTTCTGTTTCCTGCCATAATATGGTGTTTTATCTGATTTGGTTACGGATATCCGGGTTTTGGAGTATTTCCCCTAAACGGCCGCAAAAATAGTGGATTAGTTTATAGTGCAAATGGGGCCGCCAGTAGTTTTTATACTTTAACTGGTCGTATAGTCCTGAACTATTGATTCTTGCGCATTGACTATGCACTAAAATTCCCCATTTTTGCCACTTGCTTTCGAGAAGCCCATGCAAAATATCAAGGCCTTTAAAGACCAATTGAGCCAACCCCGGAAGGTGGTCATTTTGACCCATTTCAAGCCCGATGCCGATGCACTGGGCTCCTCGCTGGGATTGGCCCGGTACCTGAAGAAAAAAGGCCACACGGTGACCGTGATCACGCCCAGCGACTACCCCGATTTTATCGCGTGGATGCCGGGAAACGAGGAAGTGGTCATCTTTCAAAAAGACAAACCTGACCGCTGCGCCAAACTGGTCGCGGACGCCGAAATGATCTTTTGCCTGGATTTTTCAAGCCTGAACCGCATCAACGAGCTGGGCGGTATGGTCCGGGAAGCCGGCGCCAAAAAAGTGCTGGTCGACCACCACCTGGAACCGGAACATTTTGCCGATTTCGAGCAATGGGATGGCACCGCCGCCTCAACCGCAGAACTGGTGTACCAATTGATTGTAGAGCTGGACGACCAGGCGCTGGTGGACGGTCCGATGGCCGACTGCCTCTATGCCGGCATCATGACCGACACGGGCGGGTTTCGACACTCCAACACCAACCACAAGGTTTTCCAGATCGCGTCGGACCTGGTGGCGCGGGGCGCAAATCCCTACAAGGTGTCGAAGCTCATTTATGAGACCAATAGCCTGGAAAGGCTGCGACTGATGGGCTATGTGCTGTGGGAGAAATTGCAGGTTTTGCCGGAATACAAAACGGCCTACATCGCCTTGACGGCCGATGAACTGAAGCGCTTTGGTTCACAGACGGGCGACACCGAGGGGCTCGTGAACTTCGGCCTTTCGATCAAGGGCATCAAGCTGTCGGTGATCATTTCCGATCGCAGGGAAAACATAAAGCTCTCGCTACGCTCGCTGGGGGATTTTTCGGTGAATGAGATGGCCCGTGCCCACTTTCAGGGTGGCGGCCACCGCAACGCTGCCGGGGGACAGACCAACCTGACCCTGGAACAAACCGTGAAGAAATTTCTCGACCTGCTGCCGCAATACAAAGACCAGCTGCTGGCCGATTAATTTATTTAAAACGATTACAACTTTTCAAAACCATAAACTGTCTAACCAAAATCGAATCATGAATAGAATTTCAATTGTGCTGCTCGGATTGACGTTGCTATGTGTAGCGTGTAGTAAACAAACCGAAAAAGTAACGCCAAACGGCCTCAAATTCAGTGTTATCAAAGCCGGCACCGGCATCCTCCCCAAAAAGGAAGACATCTTGGTGTTTGACTACCTGCTGAAAGATTCCAAGGACTCCACCTGGAACAGCACCCACGAAGACGGTATGCCTTCGGCGGTGATGATTGCCGACAGCACGGCGCTGGCCACCGAGAACGGCATGGTGCAAATGTTCCGCATGCTTTCCAAAGGCGACAGTGTGGTCATGACCATGCCCGTCACCAAATTCTTCAAAGACGTGATCGGCCAGCCCGTTCCGCCGAAAATCGATACCACCGTCAGCATCTCGTATTTCATCCAGGTGAAAGACATCATGCGCATGGAGGCGTTCCGCGAGTATCAGTCCAAGCTCATGGAAGAGAAAAAGAAAACACAACCGGCCAAAGACGCAGCGCTCATCGCCAAATATTTGGAAAAGAATAACATCAAAGCTGAGCAAGACAGCAGCGGTCTGCGCTATGTGTTGCACACGAGCGGTGGCGGTGCCAAGCCCTCGGTTGCCAATTGCGTGGAAGTGAAATACAAAGGCAAGCTGTTAAAGGACGGCCGCGTGTTTGACCAAGCCGAGAAAATTGCTTTCCCCCTCGGTGGCGTGATCGAAGGCTGGAAACTGGGCATCCCCAAGCTGGGCATCGGCGACTCGGCTACTTTCTACATTCCTTCGGGACTGGCCTATGGCCCTCAGGGTTATCCGGGCGCTATTCCTCCCGATGCCATCCTGATCTTTGACGTACAACTTCTCCACGTGTCTGCCGAATTCGATCAGGCCACGAGAAGCTGCAAATAGTAGAAACAGTAACTAAATGAATAAAACCATATGAAGAAAAACATGAAACGTGTCGGATGGGTGGCGTTAGTTTTGGTTGGCGCATCGCTAGGGCTATACTCCTGTATTGGTTCAGGCGACAATTATAATGCGGCCGCGCAGTTGCAAGCCGACGTTGCTTCGATCGACAATTTCCTGGATGCCAACTTTCTGGACGCAGTGAAAGATCCCACGGGAGTTCGTATGGTCATCACCAAACTCGGCGCCGGTCTGCCTGCATTATCAACAGACTCGGTGGACGTGGATTACGTCGGAACCCTTTTTACGACGGGCGCACAATTTGACGCAGGCAACACGAAGGGCCTTGTTGCAGGCTACATCGATGGTTGGAAAGTAGCGCTCACCACGCTGCCTTCCGGATCTGAGGCAACGGTCTACGTGCCTTCACCCTATGGCTACGCCAATGTCGATAAGGCTTCGATCCCCGCGAATTCCATCCTGGTGTTCAACATCAAATTCAATAAGGTATTGATCACGAAAACCCAGATCGCGCAATTCAAAACGGACACGACCAGCATCAGCTCCTATCTGAAGAATAAAAACATCACACCTGTTATAGATCCCAGTGGCTTGCGCTACGTCATCACGGATCCAGGTGCAGGCCAGATTCCCGGCTGGTATAACTACGTAAAAATCAAATACGACGTCAAGTTGCTCAGCGACGATAGCCATGTCGTCGCCAGCGTGGATCAGACTGCGGATGCCAACGCCGTCAGGGTGGTCGATAACATCCATGCCCTTCAAATCGGTCTGCAGCGCCTACACGTGGGCGGCAAGATCACACTGTATTGTCCTTCGGGCTATGCCTATGGACCGGCAGGAGCTTCGGCAGGGGGAGGCATCGCGGTGCCGACCAACAGTCCTGTCATCCTTGAAGTACAGCTGACGGGTATTGTATCGCAATGAAACTTTGCTTTGCCACAAACAACGCCCACAAATTAAGCGAGGTGCGTCATGTGGCCGGCCCACACATCGAGATCTTAAGTTTACAGGAGATCCAATGTTTTGAAGAGTTGCCCGAGACGCGTAATACGCTCGAGGGCAACTCTCTTCAAAAAGCAGAATACGTTCACACCCACTACAACCTCCCCTGCTTCGCCGACGACACCGGCTTGGAAGTGGCCGCCCTCCAGGGCAGGCCTAGCGTGGACTCGGCACACTACGCCGGCCCCCAACGCAGCAGCGACGACAACATCGCCCTTTTGTTAAAGAACCTGCAAGGCCAGTCAAACCGCTCGGCACAATTCCGCACCATCATCACCCTGATCGGCCTGACGCCGGAACCCATTTTTTTTGAAGGCATCGTGAAGGGCACCATCACCACCACTCCCCACGGCACTTCCGGCTTTGGCTACGACCCGGTCTTCGTTCCCGACGGGCACACCGCCACCTTTGCCGAGATGACCCTGGACGCCAAGAACCAGTTGAGCCATCGCGCCCGGGCACTGAAAAAACTGGAGGACTACCTGAAAAATCATTTCCCCAGCCGGTGAAGTTCTTCGTAGATTTGCCGCATCTGAATCTATATGCGTCAACCCTACACCATTGGCATCACGGGCGGAAGCGGCTCGGGCAAGACCTACTTCATCGAACAGCTCGCTTCGCATTTTCAGCCGCATGAGATCTGTCTCATCTCGCAGGATCATTACTACAAACCGATAGAGACCCAGGTCATCGACGAAAAGGGCATCCAGAATTTCGATCTCCCCGAAGCCATCGAACGCGAGCAATTGCACGCCGACATCCTGAAACTGAAGCGCGGCGAACCACTTTTGAAAAAAGAATACATGTTCAACAAACTGGACTCGCAGCCCAAAATGCTGGAGTTCAAACCGGCCCCCATCCTCATCATCGAGGGGCTCTTCGTGCAATATTATCCGGAGATTGAAAAAGAGCTCGATCTGAAAATCTTTATCGAAGCCAAAGACTATCTCAAGCTGAGCCGCCGGATCCGCCGCGACAACGAAGAACGCGGCTACGATCTCGACGATGTGCTGTACCGCTATCAACATCACGTCATGCCCGTATATGAATCGTTGATCAAGCCGCTAAAACACCACGCCGATTTTATCATTCCCAACAACCGGCATTTTGAACGCGCGCTGCATGTGATGGTGGCTGCGCTGAAGGCTCACTTATAAGACGACTGACTATCAACAAAAAAAGAAGGGTCCCGGATGATTTTCCGGGACCCTTCTTTTATTTTCTGCTGTGAAGCGCTTAAGCCGTCACAGGCTTGCTTTGTGCAGGCTTGGGTTCCTGTAGCTTGGTGTCGTCTTTCGAGAAGTCGACCAGTACAGGCGTACCGATACACAATGAGGCATAGGTACCGATCAACACACCGATGAGCATCGCGAACGTGAATCCTTTGATGGTTTCACCACCGAAGAAGAAGAGGATCACGATCACGAAGATCGTCGACATACCGGTGATCAAGGTCCGGCTCAAGGTATCGTTCAAAGCTTCGTTCACCACGGTAGCGATAGTCTGCCCGCTTTTCTTGGCGTTAAGAAACTCGCGTACACGGTCGAATACCACCACGCTATCGTTGATGGAGTAACCAATTACCGTCAGGATGGCGGCCACAAACGACTGGTCGATCTCCAGCGAGAAGGGCATAACATCCTCCAGGATCACGAAGAGCGAGAGCACCATCAACACGGTGTGGAAAAGGCTCACGACCGTTCCCAAAGCAAATTGCCACTTCCGGAAACGGATCAGGATATACAAGAACATCAGGGCTACGGCGACAACAAGCGACCAGATGGCCGATATCTTGATGTCGTTCGCAATGGTAGGACCAACTTTATACGAGCTGAGAATGCTCGCCGTGTTGCCCTGGAATTTACCCAGACCTTCGTTGAGTTTATGCTCGGCTTGTGCGGTAGCCTCATCGGAATCGTCGTCGATGAGATAGCTGGTGGTGATCTTATATTTCGTAGTACCGCCAAACGTCTTCACTTCGGGCGCGCTTTCAAAAGGCGTCGCGAGGCCTTCACGGATGGATTGTGCGTCGAGCGGCTTCTGGAATTCTACTACATACGTGCGACCACCTTTGAAGTCAACACCATAGTTGAATCCTTTGTAGGCCAACATGGCCATACCGATCACGATGATCGAGCCCGACACCGTGTAGTAGATTCTCCGGTTGCCTACGAAGTTGATGTTAATGGAGCGGAACAAGTCTTTGGACCAGCCTTGTGAGAAGCTGATCTTCTTTCCTTTGCGCAGGTAGAATTCAAAAATCACGCGGGTGAAAAATACCGATGTAAAGAACGAGCAGATGATACCGATGATGAGGGTTACGGCGAAACCGTAGATCAATCCCGAGCCAAACACCAACAACACGAACCCTTTGATGAGGGTGGTCACGTTGGAGTCGAAGATAGCGGAGAACGCACCTTTGTAACCATTGCGCACCGATGCTTCGAGACTCTTACCGGCATTGATATCTTCTTTCACACGTTCGTTGATCAGCACGTTCGCGTCTACCGCGATCGCCAACGACAACAGGATACCGGCGATACCGGGGAGGGTAAGTGCAGAGCCAAACGATGCGAGGATACCCATCAGGAAGATCAGGTTGAGGATTACGGCCAAATCGGCTACCCATCCCGAAACGCTGTACACCACAAACATGAACACGATGATGATGAAGAAGCCTACCACAATGGAGATGATACCGTTGCGGATAGATTCCTGACCCAACGTGGGGCCTACGCTGGCTTCTTCCACGATCTTGGTAGGAGCGGGGAGCGAACCGGCCTTCAATACGTTGGCAAGGTCTTTCGCTTCTTCTACGGTGAAGTTTCCGGAGATCTGTGAGTTACCGTTGGGGATCTCACCATTCACGCTGGGTGCAGAGTACACTACGTTGTCGAGCATGATGGCAATTCTTCCTTTCGGGCTCTTGCTGGAGGCTTCGGCCGTCCATTTTGCCCAGGTGTGGGTGCCGGCTGCATTCATGTTCATGCTCACGGCCTGGCGTGCATATTCGTCGAGATCGTTGCGGGCATCGGTGATCACCTCACCGGTCAACCGGGCTTTGCCGTTGCGGCCGATGTCGAGGAAGTAAAGTTCCAGAGCTTCTTCACCGGTCAGGTCTTTCTCGGGTTTGTTCGCCCAGAAGACGCCCACCGTGCGGGGCATTTGAAGCTTAACGTCGGCACGGCGGAAGATGGAGTTGATCTTCGCAGTGTCTTTCACCGCATAGCGGAACGCACCGGGAGGTGTGCTCAACGCGAAGATGGGCGATACGTTGAGGTTCTGAAGTGAATCGAGGCCCTTGCTAACGTCGGCTGCCTTGGCAGAATCCGACTGCACCTTTGTGCTGTCGCCACCCAGGAGGGCGGAAAGGTTCTCATCTTTTTTCGAAGCGTCTTTTGCAGCCGCGGCGGTGGGGGCTGCTTTTTGTTCTTTCACCAATATGTCGTTGATGGCCATCAACGAAGTGTTGAGCGTGTTGGGGTCAACCACATCCCAGAACTCGAGACGCGCCACACCTTGCAGGAGTTTGCGCACGCGTTGCGGGTTGTCGGCGCCGGGAATTTCCACCTGGATCTGGCCGCTGCCGGGCAAACGTTGCACGTTGGGCTGGCTGGTACCAAACTGATCGAGGCGGTTGCGGATGATGGTGAAGGAACGCTCGATGGCGTTTTCAATTTCTTTGTTGATGACATCTTCCACTTTGCCGTCGTCGTCGGTGATGGCGATGCGACCTTTGGTGATGGAATTGGCAAAGATGGTAGAGAGTTTCTTACCGGGGTTGTCCTGACGATAGATGCGGTAGAACAAGTCGGCGAAACTCTTATGCGTTGCTTTCTGTTCGATGTTGGCCTTTCTCAGGGCGGCGAGGAACGAAGAGTCCTGGCTGTTGCCGCTGAGTCCTTTGATGATGTCGACGGGGGAAACTTCCAGCGTCACGTGCATACCCCCCTGAAGGTCGAGGCCGAGGCTGAGCTCTTTGTCCTTTACTTCTTTATAGGTGTATTCGGAGCCCAACAGGTTGTACACCGGCATGTTCCAGATGGAATCCAGGTACGCCTGTTTTTTGTTGAGATCGCCTTTAGAGTAGGCGATGGCGTTTTGCTGCACCTTTCGCCCCACGAACGTGAACGACAGATAGTAGAAACACAGCGCTGTGATCACTACCGTTAAAAAGATTACTAAACCTTTGTTTTGCATATGATAATTTAAAGAATTACGAATTGAATAAAGTGTGCAAACAGGAGCAGGGTATGCGTCCTGTGACAATGCTACTTAAAGTGAGCGCGGATGGACTAGGGCGCGTTGGGAGATATGAATGACCCCAGCAGCGTGGAAAAGATTTTCTTTAAAGGTGACGCAACGGGAATGTGGCGCTCTTCGTGGTGATCTTCTGCGAGAAGAATTTCAAAAAGAAAGAACACGTCGGTGTTCAATTGCACGTGGGCCGACGGCAGGCTGCTGGTGGGCAGGGAGAAATAGGCCTGGTCGTCGTCGGAGTGATTTTCTTTTTGCTCCGTTTTGATATCCTTTTTGGCAAGCCTGGAATGGCCTGTGGTTTGGAAATAGAAGAGCTGGAAGAACACGACGGCCATGGCGGCGATGATGCCGAGTGCCAGGGTCCATATGCGTGTTTCGGTTCTCTTCATAGTTGATAGGAAGGGGTACAAAAGTAGAAAATTGGTGGGTAAATACAAGGGTTGGGTGCCCGCCTTCGCTAAAGCTTCGGCGGGCGAGGCCCGGTGGGGGGTACTGTTAATGTATAAAAGCAAAAAAGCCTTGCTGATTGCTCAACAAGGCTTTCTAAATAAAAGATAGGCACCGCCAGTAGTCGGACACGCGACTTATTTTACCCGCCGAAGCTTTAGCGTAGGCGGGCTCTCCCGGGTGTGATCCAAGTACCCGCCTTCGCTAAAGCTTCGGCGGGCAAGGCCCAGTGAGTAGTATTGATTTGTGGGATGTATCTAAAACAAAAAAGCCTTGTCGATTTCTGAACAAGGCTTTTTAAATAAAAGATAGGCAATCCGCCAGTAGTCGGACACGCGACTTATTTTACCCGCCGAAGCTTTAGCGTAGGTGGGCTCTCCCGGGTGTTATCCAAGTACCATCAGTCCCGATAGCTATCGGGAGGCTTAACTGCTCTGTTCGCCCGCCTTCGCTAACGCTTCGGCGGGTGAGAGAATGGGTATTATTGTGT
>CBIHQM010000205.1:0-11643 GCA_966211885.1 uncultured Chryseolinea sp. | reverse complement strand
ATTATACACAATTTACGAAGGTTATGAACCATCGCTTTTTAATCTTGATAGCTGTGTTTTTGACGGCTTCCGTCAATCTTTTTGCACAGGGCGAACGAAAGGATAAAACCGCCGTTACCTACGAAGAGCTATACGACGAACCCTATTCGGTCAACAAGCTGTTCGTGGGCATCCAACCCCTCTACGCCGAGATGTTCGTGACCAACGTCACGGCCGGCTTTGGCGCCGAGGCAGTCTACTATCACAAGGACAAAGCCGATTTCCGGGTAGCCTTCCGCAAAAGCTACAGCCAGCAGTTCTTTGACATGGCCCGCGACTTTGCCGTGAAGCGAAGCGACGTGGATAACCGCGCCGAAGTATTCAACTACTATGAATTCGGCGGCACCTATCACATCAAGGATTTCGAGGAAAGTTCTAAAACCAAGATGTTCCTTTACAAGAACAGCTACAAAGGCAACAAATGGGCCGCCCGCGTTCCCCTCAGCGCCGAAGTGCCCTGCAAAGTGCGCAAGATCTACGGAGCCCGGTTGGGCGCCATCATCTGGGACAGCTCTACCGACATCGGCCGCGCCCTCGAAAAACAAGGACTCACCAACGCCGACCTGAAAAACTCCGAAGGCGTGGGCCTCCCCAAGACCATCTTTGTGAACGGCCGCAACGAAACCTTCGACGTGTTCAGCAACATCGCCTCCAAAGGATTATATGTGGGCGGATCCATGACCTGGATCAAAAACGTAGCCGTTAACTTCGACAAATTCGAAGAAGGCCTCGACGACCTCATCTTCACTGCCTACTTCGACGTGCTGGTAGCCCCCTCGATAAAAATCGACAACATCGTCTACACCGACACCGACCCCAACAGCCCCAACGCCGGCACCCACACCTACGACATCAGCCCCCTCAAAACCAAAATGCTCGGCTTCCGCCTCGGCATGGACGGCCGCTTCAACCGCATGTTCAGCTGGTCCTACGGCGGCGAAGTAGGCTACCGCCCCAGCCTCCAAGGCCGAGGCTTCTACGCCATGCTCAAGATCAGCTTCCCCGTGTTCGGAACGAACTTGGATTATAAGGTGGAGTCGTTTGGCAAATAGAAGATCAGAAAAAATCACGTATTGATTTCAAATGTCATCAACAAGAAACTTGATGATGACACCCAGAACGTCGTCCGCCACGCAATCAAAATGTTGGCGAATGAAAAGCGCCAAGCATTCCCTTTCCCCTCATAAAAAATATTCCCCACACCCTCTTGTTGGTGTCCCACCAACAAGATTTTCTCCATTACCCCAATCCCTAAATCATGGGTTCCTCACCAACATCACGAATCAATATTACAACCCCAACATTCCCTTTCCCCTCATAAAAAATAATCCCCCACACCCTTCTTGTTGGTGTCCCACCAACAAGAATCTCTCCCTTACCTCAATCCCAAATCACGGGCTCCCCCCCAACGTTACGAATCAATATAACAACCCCAATATTCCCTTTCCCCTCATAAAAAATAAATCCCCACACCCTCTTGTTGGTGTCCCACCAACAAGAATCTCTCCCTTACCCCATCCCCAAATCACCGACTCCTCCCCAACATCACGAATCAATATCACAACCCTCAACATTCCCTTTCCCCTCATAAAAAATAATCCCCCACACCCCTCTTGTTGGCGTCCCACCAACAAGAATCTCTCCCTTACCCAATCCTCAATCAAGCACCCCCACCAACATCATTAACATGAACCAAAAAATCCCACCGCCGACTCCCATATAAATAAAACCCAGCACTCGAATACGTATAATCCTCCGGCCCCTCACACAACCCCGCCCGCACCGGATTTAGATGAATATAATTTATTTTTTGCCATATCATCGTTGCTGAGTACAACGGAGTCTTCCGCGAATTCCTCTCCCAAACCTGATACTTCCGATCCTTGGCCTTTACCGACAGTGCCTTTTGAAGCGGTGAATTTTCATTTTTCAAAACGCTGAGAATTTCTTTGCTAGTAAATCGCAGAAAATCACGCTGAACAATTTCCCGCCGATGTTCACGGTGAATTCGCCATATCAGATGAATGTGATTTTGCATGAGGACGAAGGCGTAAATGGTGACGCGTTTTGTGTTGCTCAGAAAGGACAGGCTGGAGATGATGATATCTTTGAAGCGGTCGTCTTTGAGAACACGTTTCCATTCGAGGCAGGTGATGGTGATGAATTCTGGAGGGTTTTGTAGGGTGTTGGAATTCTCTGTTTTCATGGTTGATGGGAAATTAATTTGGGGGACTGCAAGGAGGATGCAGTGGGAATTTTTTGAGGGGATTGGCAGCTGAATGATCTTTGTTGGTGGGACACCAACAAAGGGGTGTTGGAATTTTTTGGATGTGGCTGGTTGTTGAAAGTGGCTTGTCGGTGGGAGACCTGTAAAGGCGGTGTTTTTTTGATGGGGGATTTGCTGCTGAATGCGCTTTGCATACTTCGAGCGAGCGATTTTGGGATGAATGTTATTCGCGGAGAATATTACGTGTGGGTGGCGTAGGGGCAGGTTGGGGTGGCAACTTTGTTTGTCGGGCGGTTGGAAGTAAACAAAATATGGCCAAACGAACCCATTCGTGTGATTATTACACTCGTCTTTACTATTTTGCGCCCGTTTTAAACCTCGATCTTTAAACCAGTATTAGCGCATATGATCAAAGTAGGACAGGAGAAGCTGTCAGTGGCGGATTTCGAAAAGGTTCTCTATCAGGGAGAAGTTGTGGAATTGGACAGTGCCGCAGTGAAGAAAGTAGAGCACAATTTCACCTTTCTGAAGTCCTACTCCCAGCACAAGATCATCTACGGGATCAACACCGGCCTGGGGCCGATGGCACAATATAAGATCAGCGAAGACGATCAGCGCCAACTGCAATTCAACCTCATTCGCAGCCACAGCTCCGGTGCGGGCCAGCCCATCGCCGAAGATTTGTCGCGGGCAACCATGCTCGCGCGCCTGAGCAGCCTCATGCAGGCTTCCTCGGGTGTTCACCCTAGCGCCGTTGCCCTGCTGCGCGACCTGCTCAATGCCCGCATCAGCGCCTGCATTTTCGAGCGCGGTGGCGTGGGTGCCAGCGGCGACCTGGTGCAGCTCGCCCACCTGGCCCTGAACCTGATCGGCGAAGGCGAAGTGCTGGTAGACGGTAAGTTGCAATCCACCAAAGAAGTTTACGCCGCCCGCAAGATCACCCCGCTGGATGTGCACCTTCGCGAAGGCCTGGCCCTCATGAACGGCACGTCGGCCATGACCGGCATCGGCATGGTCAACCTCATCCATGCGCAATACCTGTTCACCTGCTCGGTGATCCTTTCGGCCATCACCAACGAGTTGATGAAGTCGTTCGACGATCACTTCTCCCTGGAGCTGAACCATGTGAAGCATCACCCCGGCCAATCCAAGGTCGCCGAATCCATTCGCACCCTGCTGCACGACAGCAAACTGATCCGCAAACGTCCCGACCATTTATACCACCGCAAGATCGAAGAGGCCATCTTCACCGACAAGGTGCAGGAATACTACTCGCTGCGCTGTGTTCCCCAAATTCTGGGACCGGTGTACGACACGTTGGCCGAGGTCCGCAAAGTGGTGGAAGACGAGGTGAACTCCGTGAACGACAACCCCGTGATCGACCATGAACGCGAGAACGTCTACCACGGTGGCAACTTCCACGGCGACTATGTGTCGCTGGCCATGGACAAGCTCAAGATCGTGATGACCAAGCTCACCATGCTGTCGGAACGCCAGTTGAATTATCTGCTGAACGACAAGCTGAACCAGAAGCTCTCGCCGTTCATCAACCTGGGCACGCTGGGGTTGAACCTGGGCTTGCAGGGCATGCAGTTCACCGCCACCTCAACCACGGCCGAGAACCAGACGCTGTCGTTCCCCATGTACCTCCACAGCATCTCCAATAACAACGACAACCAGGACATCGTGAGCATGGGCTGCAACGCCGCTTTGATGACCCGCAAGGTGATTGATAACGGTTTTGACGTGCTGGCCATCCAGACCATTGCGTTGGCGCAAGCCATCGACTTCCTGAAGTGTCAACCGCGTTTGTCGTCGTTCACGCACAAGTTTTATGAGGAGGTGCGTGCCGTGGTGGGGCCTGTCCTGGAGGATAAGCCGCTGTATAAAGACATCCAGGCTGTGCGCAAATATTTAGTGACGTTGGGCTCAACTACAAAATTATAGATGAAATACGCATTAGTTACCGGGGGTTCGCGAGGCATAGGCCGCGCCGTGTGCGTGAAGCTGGCCGAGCAAGGCTATCACATCCTGATCAACTACAAAAGCAACGACACCGAGGCGGCTAAAACAGCCGAGCTGGTGCGCGAGAAGAATGTTACGGCCGAGATGCTGAAGTTCGATGTGGGCAACAAAACCGATGTGGATACGGTGTTGGGAGGCTGGGTGGAAACCAACAAGGACAAAGTGATCGAGGTGCTGGTGAACAACGCCGGCATCCGCGAAGACGCCCTCATGATCTGGATGACCGACCAGCAATGGAAGAACGTGCTGGGCTCCAGCCTGGACGCTTTCTATTATGTTACCCGCCAGGTGATCAACGGCATGCTGGCCAACAAATATGGCCGTGTCGTGAGCGTGGTGTCGCTGTCGGGCCTGAAGGGCATGCCGGGGCAAACCAACTATTCGGCGGCAAAAGCCGGCGTGATCGGTGCCACCAAGGCACTGGCGCAGGAAGTGGCACGCCGGGGAGTGACCGTAAACGCCGTGGCGCCGGGCTTTATCAAAACCGACATGACGCAGGACTTGAACGAGGCCGAATTGAAGGCCATGGTGCCCATGAAACGTTTTGGCGAACCCGAAGAAGTAGCCGACGCCGTGGTGTTCCTGGCATCGACGAAAGCTTCTTACATCACGGGAAACGTCATCTCCATCAACGGAGGGCTTTACTCCTGATCCCCTGACCAAAGTGTAGAGAATTTTATACATCTACTTTGCGGAGGGTGGTTAGGATAATCACGAATTTAAACTATATTTTTGCGGATTGAAGTAATGGTATGCATGCCGATAAAAAGGTGTTCGGCATGGTGATTTAGCGTATTAATTCTGAATGAACAGAGTCGTCATAACAGGTCTGGGGATTTACTCGTGCATCGGCAAAAGCCTGGAGGAAGTGCAGCAGTCGCTGTATGCCGGAAAATCCGGCATCATCCTGGATCCCAAGCGTATGGAGATGGGCTATCGCTCCAGCCTCACCGGTTTTGTGGAAAGGCCAGCCCTGAAAGGTGTGCTGGACCGCCGCGCCCGTGTGATGTTGCCCGAACAAGGTGAATATGCCTACATGGCGACCACCCAGGCCCTGGGCCAGGCCGGCATCGACCAGGATTTTATTGACCACCACGAGTTGGGCATCATCTATGGTAACGACAGTTCGGCGGCGCCCGTGATCGAGGCCATCGACATTATCCGCGAAAAGAAAGACACCATGATGGTGGGCTCCGGCAACGTGTTCCAGGTGCTCAACTCGACCGTGAACATGAACCTGGCCACTATTTTCAGGCTTAAAGGAATCAACTTCACCGTGAGTGCTGCCTGCGCCAGCGGATCGCACGCCATCGGCATGGGAGCCATGTTCATCCGCAACGGCATGCAGGATTGCATCATCTGTGGGGGAGCACAAGAAACAAACGTATACTCGATGGGCAATTTCGACGCCCTCGGCGCTTTCTCTATCCGCCACGATAACCCCACCGCGGCTTCGCGCCCGTTCGACAAACACCGCGACGGCCTGGTGCCCAGCGGGGGAGCCGCCACCGTGATTTTGGAGAGCCTGGAATCGGCCCAGAAACGCGGGGCGAAAATATTGGCCGAGGTGATCGGCTATGGCTTCTCGTCCAATGGCGAACACATCTCCAATCCCACCGTACAAGGTCCCGCTCGTTCGTTGCGCATGGCGATGAAGAGTTCGGGTCTTAAACCCAGCGAAATCGATTACGTAAATGCACACGCCACCTCCACACCGGCAGGCGATGCGAGCGAAGCGAAGGCGATATTTGATGTTTTTGGAGAAAATCATACACCGGTCAGCTCAACCAAGTCAATGACCGGACACGAGTGCTGGATGGCCGGCGCAAGCGAAATCGTCTATTCCATGCTCATGATGGAAAACGGTTTTATCGCTCCAAACATAAATTTTGAAACACCGGACGAAGATTCAGCACGCCTCAATATCGTGGCGAAGACGATGAATAAAAATATTGATGTATTTTTGTCTAATTCTTTCGGTTTCGGAGGAACGAATTCGACTTTGATAGTTAAAAAGTGGAGCAAATAAGTGATGGAAACAAAATTTATTGTTGACAAGATCAACGGTTTTTTGGTAGAAGAGTTTGAAGTGGATCCCGGCAAGATCACGCCGGCCGCCAACCTGCGTGAAACGCTGGAGCTCGACAGCCTCGACTACATTGATCTGGTGGTAGTGATCGAAAGCAACTTCGGTTTCAAAGTGAAACCCGAAGACTTTACAAACATCGACACCTTTCAAAGCTTCTACGACTACGTAGAGCACCGTGTAGGCGAAAAAGTAGCCTAAGCGAAGATATGCCGCGCTGGCAGGGTAAATCCAAAGGCACCCCGTTGGGGTATCGGATTTTTGTTTTCATCATCAAGACATTGGGTGTCTTGCCTGCTTATGTTGTGCTGCGTTTTGTGGCCTTCTATTACTTCCTTTTTTCCTGGAGTTCTACGCGTCCCATCTACGCCTATTTCCGCCGGCGTCACGGCTATGGTGTGCTGAAATCCATTTTCAAGGTCTACCGGAACTATTACATCTTTGGCCAGACCCTGCTCGACAAAGTGGTGGTCATGGCGGGCATCGGGAACCGCTTTACCTACGATTTTGATGGCGAGGAGAACCTCCGCGAGATTGTCCGCGGTGGCAAAGGGGGGATTTTGCTGAGCGCCCACGTGGGCAACTGGGAAGCGGCCGGCCACCTGCTGCGCCGACTCGACACCCGCGTGAACGTGGTCATGTTCGACGGCGAGCACCAACGCATCAAAGACTACCTGGAAAGCGTGACGGGTGGACGCAACCTCCGCATCATCGTCATCAAGGAAGACATGTCGCACGTGTTTGCCATGGGCGAGGCCCTGCAGAACAACGAGCTGATCTGCCTCCATGCCGACCGGTTCCTGGAGGGCAATAAGATCACCTACAAGAAATTGCTGGGCGACGAGGCGCCGTTCCCCATCGGGCCGTTCCTGTTGTCGGCCAGTTTCCGCGTGCCGGTCTCCATCGTGTTTGCCTTCAAGGAAACATCGACACACTATCACTTTTTTGGCAGCAACCTGCTTACCCGGAAGGACGACGAAACGAAGGCCGAATTCATGGAACGCCTCCTGTCGGCATTTGTGGGCGAGCTGGAACAAAAAGTGCGGGCCTACCCCGATCAGTGGTTTAATTATTTTAACTTTTGGGGAAAATAATCAATTTTTGCGCTGCCAATGTTAGCAAACCAAACCGACATCCTCCAGTACATTCCCCAGCGCAATCCCATTGTGATGGTGCACAACCTGCTGGAAGCAAGCGACACCCGTGCGGTGACCCAGCTTGCCATTGATCCCACAAACCTCTTCGTCTCTGCGGGCCACTTTATGGAGCCGGGTCTGGTGGAGAACATCGCGCAGACCGCTGCCGTGCATGTGGGCTATCAATGCTCGAAGAAAAATATCCCCATTCCCATCGGCTACATCGCGGCCGTAAAGAACCTGAAGATCGCGGGCCTCCCCAAAGAAAATACGACCATCACCACCTCGGTGGAGATCGTCAACAAAGTGCTGGACATCACGGTGGTGCAGGGTGAGGTGGAGCAGAATGGAAACGTGCTGGCGTCTTGCGAGATGCGGATCTTCGCCAAGCTGCAATCCTAAAAACCAGAGATATGAACCTGAAAAGAATCGCATTCCTGTTTTTCGTGTTGACGGCCTTCTCCGCGAAGGCGCAAACCAAGAGCGACGTGTTTCGCCCCGAGGTGCCCGTGACCTGGCTGGGCCTGGACTTTTCGCGCGCAAACTTTATCGGCGACCGCGAGAAATTCGGCTCCGAGTCGGACGTGCGTCACTTGTTGGATGCCTGGAATGACCTCATCCTGAAAGAGCCAGACAAATACGACATCGCCAGGGTCATCGGCCGCAAGAAGGTGGAAAACAACCTGCAAGCGGTGAAAGCCCACAACTCCGAGTTGGATGTGCTGAGCATGTTTTCGGATGCAGAAAAAGACTACCTGCACCTGAAAGTTTCCGACATCGACGAGATCATCGCCGGCTACGACCTGAGTGGCTTGAGTGGCATCGGGCTCATGTTCAATGTGGAGAGCTTCAACAAGACAAATAAAGAAGGTTCCATTTATGTCACCTTCATCAACCTCAATACGAAAGAAGTGCTGTTTTCCGAACGGATGGTAGCGCCGCCACATGGAAATGGGATGCGCAACTTCTGGGGAGGCTGCTTGTTCGATGTCCTGGAAAAGATCGGCAACAGAAAAGACGGCTTTGAAATGTGGCGTAAAAAATATTATCGCCCCTGATGAACAGAGGACAGGAGCTACCTGTCTTTTTATATTTTGATTTTTAACGGAACGAATTGTGTTGATCCACCAAACTGAAATCCTTGTACGCTTCAACGAGGCCGATCCCCTGGGCATCGTATGGCACGGGCATTACCTGCGCTATTTTGAAGACGGCCGCGAGGCGTTTGGGAAGGTCCACGGCATTTCCTATCTCGACTTTTATCGCAACGGGTTGGCCGTTCCCGTGGTGTCGGTCAACTGTGACTACAAAAAGCCATTGCGCTATGGCGACAGCGTGATTGTGGAAACGATCTACATGCCGAGCCCCGCCGCCAAGCTGCATTTCGAATACCGCATGTTCGATTCGGCCCACAGGAATCTCGTGGCCACCGGCGCATCCACGCAAGTGTTTGTCGACGCAAAATCGTTCGAACTTCAATTCACCACACCGGCCTTCTTCGAGGCCTGGAAATCAAAACAGAACTTCAACGCATGAAGCGCGTGTGGATGGTGGCCGATAGCATCGTGTCTCCGTTGGGATGGACCACGGAAGAAAACTATGCGAAAGTCCGCAAAAGCATTTCCGGCATCCGCCGTGTGGAGGATGCAGCGTTGAGCCAACAGGCTTTTTCGGGCGCGTTGATGGCAGAGAAATTGCCCGAGTCACCGTTGTCGCGTTTTGAATATCTGTGCGACCGCGCATTGCAGCAAGCCCTGCAAAATATCACCCTTCCAAAAGACCGCACCGTTTTTATCCTCTCCACCACGAAGGGGAATATCTCATTCTTAGAGGAGGGAAAAGCCGATCATCCGCGCATTCATCTCCACGCCGTAGCCAAGATGCTGGCCGACCGCATCGGCATTCCCAACCCATTGGTGATCTCCAACGCTTGTATCTCCGGCGTGATGGCGGCCATTGTTGCGAGAAGATTGCTGTTGTCGGGACAATACGACCACGCCGTGGTGCTTGGCGCCGACGTGCTGAACCGCTTTGTGATCTCGGGCTTTCAGAGCCTGCAGGCACTGACCGCAGAGCCCTGCCGGCCATTCGACGCAGGGCGCAAAGGCATCAACCTTGGCGAGTGCGCCGCGGTCATGATCCTTTCCACAGCACCGGACGCGTTGGGCGTTTCAGCATCGGTGGAGATCCTGGGCGGTGGCTTGAGCAACGACGCCAACCACATCTCGGGGCCATCGCGCACCGGCGAAGAGTTGGGGTTTGCCATCCGCCAGGCGATGCAGGAATCGGGGCTTACCGAGCATGATATTGATTTCATCTGCGCCCATGGCACCGCCACGCTCTACAACGACGAGATGGAAGCCAAAGCATTTAATCGCGTAGGAATGGAAAACATCCCACTCCACAGTTTGAAGGGATATTTTGGCCATACGCTGGGTGCAGCCGGCGTAGTAGAAATGATCATCAGCGCCGAAAGCCTGAAACGCGATGAATTGGTGCCGTCGCTGGGATTTGAAACCCTGGGCACGTCGCAGCCCGTGAATGTTATTCGAACGTTGGAGAAGCGCACCTTGAAGACCTGCCTGAAAACAGCGTCGGGTTTCGGAGGATGTAATGCTGCTATAATTTTACAGGAACAATAATTTTTTTAAACATGAATTTTTACGAGAAAGAAAAACTGACGGCCCTGCAGGCAAAAGAGGAAGCACAATGGATCACGTTTGCACCGTTCGTTTTCCAGGCCACCCGCGTGTTGCGTGATAGTGGAATTTTGACCACCGTGGAGGCCCACAGAGAAGGCATTACGCTGGAACAACTCAATGAAAAAATAAAACTCCCGGCCTATGGCATCCGCGTGTTGGTGGAAGCCGCGCTCGGTATCGGTCTGCTCGTCCTCTCCGAAGGAAAATACAAGATCACAAAGACGACCTACTTCATTTTGCACGACGAACTCACCAAAGTGAACATGGACTTCACGCACGACGTGTGCTACAACGGCATGTACTTCCTGGAGGAGAGCATCAAGAATCAAAAACCCGAAGGCCTCAAAGTTTTCGGTGAGTGGCCCACCATTTACCAGGCCTTGTCGACTAACCTTCCCGAAAAGGCCAAGAAGAGCTGGTTCTCGTTCGATCACTTCTATTCCGACTATGCATTCCCCGAAGTGCTTCCACACGTGTATCACTACAAACCGAAGACCTTGCTGGATATTGGCGGGAACACGGGCAAGTGGTCGATGCAGAGTTTTGCGCACGATCCGGATGTGAACATCACCATCATGGATTTGCCCGGCTATGTGGATGGGGCAAAAGGCAAGATCGAGTCGCTGGGCTATGGCAACCGCATCAAGTTTCATCCCGGCAACGTGCTGGACGACTCGCATAAATTTCCCCAGGGATTTGATGCCGTGTGGATGAGCCAGTTCCTGGATTGCTTCTCCGACGACGAGATCGTGTCGATCCTGACGCGATGCAAGACGGCTTTGAATCCGGGTGGAAGAATTTTTATCCTCGAGACGTTCTGGGATCGTCAGCGGTTTGAGGCGTCGGCGTTCTCGCTGCAACAGACGTCTTTGTATTTTACAGTGATGGCAAATGGAAATAGCCAGATGTACGATTCGAAGGTGTTCATTAAGTGTGTGGAGCGTGCGGGGTTGAAGGTGGTGGAGGAGAAGGATTACATTGGGGTGAGTCATACTTTATTGGTGTGTCAGCCAGCGTAATCTTAACCGTAAAGTAAAGACGCCCTCCTTCGCTAAAGCTTCGGCGGGCAAAGCAAAGAAGACAAAAATTGAAGTATCAAATATTATTTAAGGAGCATGAATAAAATTGATGTTTTGGTGATTGGTGCGGGACCGGCGGGGTCGGTGTCCGCAGCGATGATTCATAAGGCGGGCCTTTCGGTTCGCGTGGTGGAGCGCGAGAAGTTCCCGCGTTTTGTGATCGGCGAAAGCTTGTTGCCGCGGTGTATGGAAGTGTTGGAGGACGCGGAGTTTTTGGATGCCGTGAAGGCAAAGAAATTTCAGGAGAAATTTGGTGCGAAGTTCATGAAGGAGGAGAAGGTTTCCGACTTCAATTTCTCCGATCAATTCTCCAAAGGATGGACGTGGACGTGGCAGGTGCAACGGGCGG
>CBIHQM010000204.1:0-11665 GCA_966211885.1 uncultured Chryseolinea sp. | reverse complement strand
ATGATGAGTTGTGTCTGCTATACGTTAGTCGGAAAGTCAGGGCTAAAGCCCACTGACATATTCGTTGGATTCCCCGGCCTGAAGGCCGTGGGTATTCCGGTGCCTTGTACCCTAACTTCGAAAGATGTGGGCATAGACTAGGCCTGAAGGCCAGGGTTACTCAGGTTGCATAACCATTCTGTGTCAACAAGAGAGATCAACTCAAGTTGTTACTTTGATACAAAGATCATTCAGCTTTATGTTCCGTCCCTTCGTGAATATCCCGTCCGCAATGCGGGCAGATGGACGATTCTTTTTCCTTGATGGGTTCGTTGTGGAGCATTTCGAAAAAACCAGAAGAAAGAATACCCGCGGGCAACGCCAGCAACCCAACACCGGCAATAGCAAACACGCCACCCAGAAATTTCCCAAGGGGAGTGATCGGCACCATGTCGCCATACCCCACGGTGGTGATCGTAGCGATGCCCCACCACATGGTGGCTGGGATGCTGCTGAACTTATCCGGCTGCGCCTCGCGCTCGGCATAGAACATCATGAAGCTGATGATCACCAAAATGAAAAGGATAAACAGGAAGCTTAGCACCAATTGCTCTTTGCGCTTCGAGAGCACCTGTTTAAAAATGGTGAGGGCTTGCAGGTAGCGGGCAATTTTGAAGACGCGAAACAGGGCCATGAGCCGGAAGATCCGCAGGAACCTGAGGTCGAGGGGAAGAAAGATCAGATAGAAAGGGAGGAACGCCAGCAAATCGATGATCGCCATGGGCGTGATCATGTATTTCAGACGGCCTTTCACAGGATCGCTATAGGGTGGACTCTCCACGATGGAATAGATCCGCGCCACATATTCGACCGTGTAGAAGACGATGGAGAACACTTCAATTTGACGGAACAGCGCGGAATATTGATGATCGATCTCCTTCACGGAATCCACCACAATGGCCAGGATGTTCACAAGAATGATGGCGATCAGAGCCGTTTCGAAAATGCGTTCCCAGATGTCGCCCTTGGCTGTGGGGTCCAGGATGAGGTAGAGTCTTCGGCGTAGGGTCATATTGGGGGAATGGGGGTCGGGGGTCAGCGATAGAGTAGGGGGGTTAGCGATGGAAATCTTTTTTTCCGCCGGTCTTGCTCATCAATTTTATTTCCTCGATCACAATGTTATGCGACAGGGCTTTACACATATCATATACCGTAAGGGCGGCTACCGTAACGGCGGTCAGCGCCTCCATCTCCACACCCGTCTTCGCCGTGATGGTGACAACACTATCGATAACAATCTTCTTATTCCGCACAGCGATGTGCACCTGGCAATCCTCCAATCCGAGGGGGTGACAAAAAGGAATGAGCGATGCCGTTTGTTTGGCGCCCATCACACCGGCGATGATGGCGGTTTGAAAGACGGGCCCTTTTTTGGTGATCAGCTCGTCGCCCTGCAGGTGTTGCAGAATTTCCGGGCCAACCTGAACCAGCGCCTGCGCTTTGGCGGTGCGGGTGGTGACCTTCTTTTCGGAAACATCGACCATCCGGGGATTGCCCGCGTCGTCGATGTGTGTAAATTGTTCTGTACTCATGTATCTTGGGTGCCAGTAAAGGTAAAAAGAATTAACATGGTAAGCGTAGCAGAAGCCACCTCGGTCGTTTTTTCAAATCTCCTCCAACCCACCACCACGTCCGTTTCCCTCACGGACGCCGTGAACAAAGTGCTGGCCGAACGCATCACGGCCGACCGCGACTTCCCACCCTTCGACCGCGTGGCCATGGACGGCATCGCCATCCGCCGCGACGCTTGGAAAATGGGGCAGCGCGCCTTTAAGCTGGAGGCCGTGCAAGCCGCGGGCGAACCTCGCAAAACATTAAAAGATAAAACAAACGCCATCGAAGTAATGACCGGCGCCCCCATGCCGGACGGAACCGATGTGGTGATCCGGTATGAAGATCTTCGCATAGAGGAGGCGACAGCGCACATCACCTCGGAGATGGCTGCCGACAATGCGTTCATTCACCGGCAGGCCGTCGACGCCGCGAAAGACAGCGTGCTGCTCGAACCCGGCATACTTTTGTCGTCCGCTGAAATTGCGTTGCTGGCTTCGGTCGGTAAAAGCCGGGTGAAGGTTTATGTGTTCCCCAAGGCCGCGGTAGTTTCCACGGGCGATGAGTTGGTGCACATCGACGACATACCCCTTCCACACCAGATCCGCCGGTCCAACACCTACGCGCTGCAAGCCGCCATGAAGACGCTGGGTTGGGAGGGAGCGATCCATCACTTGAAAGATGATAAAGCATCGATGATCGAAGGCTTGAAGAAAATAGCGCAGACGACCGAGGTCATTATTTTGTCGGGAGGTGTCTCCAAAGGGAAATTTGATTTTGTGCCCGACGCCCTGGAGGCATTGGGTGTTAAGAAACTATTTCACCAGGTGAGTCAGCGGCCGGGCAAACCTTTTTGGTTTGGTGTTTCCCCTGCAGGGTTAACGGTGTTTGCGTTGCCCGGTAACCCGGTGTCTACCTACATGTGTTTTTATCGCTACATCCGGCCGTGGGTGATGCAGAGTTTGAAGACGTGGGTCGATCCGTTCTATGCGGTATTGGCATCAGATTTCGCTTTCGCTCCCTCGCTCACTTACTTCCTGCAGGTGACCGTAAAAAATGAATATGGAAAACTCATGGCTTACCCCGAAGCCGGTGGAGGTTCGGGCGATTTTGCAAACTTGAAAAACGTTACCGGGTTCCTGGAATTGCCGGCCACCGCATCCACCTTTAAGGCGGGCGAAACTTTTCCGTATATTCCCTTCCGGCAATAAACGACCAACGCTCTCTTTACCCGCATCGGCTATGATGACGATCCTTTTCGCGCCCGATAAATTTAAAGGCTCACTCAACGCCGCGCAGGTCTGCCAGGCCATGGAGGAGGGCATGCGCGAAGGCGGTTTCAATTTCCACGCGCTCCATTTGCCCATGGCCGATGGCGGCGAGGGAACGTGCGACATGCTCACCCATTTCAGCCACGGCCAAAAGATCAGCGTACCCGTTTCCGGCCCGCGCCTCCAACCCATGCCTGCAACGTATGGCATATCCGGCGACGGCACCACGGCCTTCATCGAGATGGCCGCCGCGTCGGGTTTGCAATGGCTCAAGCCGGGCGAGCGAAACCCGCTGGAAACTTCCACGCGGGGCACAGGTCAGTTGATCCAACACGCGATAGGGGAGGGCGTGGAAGGGGTGATCCTCGGCATTGGCGGCAGCGCCACCAACGATGCGGGCATGGGTATGCTGGATGCATTAGGTGTTGTCTTTCTGAATGCACAAGGCGAACCGTTGCTGCCCGTGGGAAAAAACCTGGTGCATGTCGACCGCATCGATGCGTCACACCTCGATCCGGCCCTAAAGAAAATCACCTTCACAGCGCTGTGCGACGTGAACAATCCCTTATATGGTCCGGAGGGTGCCGCCCATATTTTTGGTCCCCAGAAAGGTGCCGACGCGGGGGCCGTGGCTTGCCTGGACGATGGCCTGCGCAACTTTGCCGAGGTGGTGGAGCGCCAGTTTGGGGTGGACATTAACTTCCCCGGGGCTGGGGCGGGTGGCGGGATCGGGGCGGGGGCCAGGGCGTTTTTGAACGTCACCTTTCAGCCGGGCATCGACTTTTTGAAGGCGTTTGTGAAACTGGAAGAGAAGGTCGCGCAAAGCCACATCATTTTTACCGGCGAAGGAAGGGTCGACCACCAGACACTGTATGGCAAAGTGGTGAAAGGCGTCTCGGAACTGGCCGTAAAACACAGCAAGCCCCTGTTCATCGTGGCCGGAACGTCCGACCTGACGTCAGCCGAACTGCTGGAATTGGGCGCCGTGAAAGTGGTGGACCTCGTCAATCAAACGACCTCCGAAAAAGAGGCCATGCACAACGCCTTTTCCCTGATCCGGCAGCGGATCAAAGAAGAAATTATTCCACTTTTTCTTTAGCCCTCAGCGCCTTAACTTTGGCCCCTTATCCCACTGGGGAGGGAACGGAAAACCCCGTTTTTAAGCATCTGAATTCATTTTTAAAAAATAATACAACGATCCATGTTCGATAATTTAAGTCTTAAGCTGGATAAAGCCTTTCAGAGCCTGAAAGGACAGGGGAGGATCACTGAAATTAACGTGGCCACCACGGTCAAGGAAATCCGCAAGGCGCTCATCGACGCCGACGTGAACTATAAGGTCGCCAAGGAAGTCACCGACGACATCCGCGACAAGGCCATGGGCCAGGATGTGCTCACGGCCATTTCGCCCGGCCAGTTGCTGGTGAAGATCACCAACGACGAGCTGACAGCCCTCATGGGCGGTCAAAGTGAAGACATCAAGATCGAAGGAAGCCCGGCCGTCATTCTTATCGCCGGCTTGCAAGGTTCCGGTAAAACTACGTTCTCCGGAAAACTGGCCAACTATCTCAAAAAGCAAGGCCGCTCGGTGTTGCTCACCGCCTGCGATATCTATCGCCCCGCCGCCATCGACCAATTGAAAGTATTGGGCGAGCAAGTGGGTGTGGAGGTTTATGCCGAGCCCGAAAACAAAGACGCCGTAAAGATCGCCAAGGCGGCCATCGAGCACGCCAAGAAAAATAACCACCGCATCGTGATCGTCGATACCGCCGGCCGTTTGGCGGTGGATGAAGAGATGATGGATGAGATCGCCCGCCTGAAGGCCGCCCTCAATCCATCCGAAACCTTGTTCGTGGTCGACTCCATGACCGGCCAGGATGCCGTGAACACGGCCAAGGCTTTTAACGACCGCCTCAATTTTGATGGCGTGGTGCTCACGAAATTGGATGGCGATACCCGCGGGGGTGCTGCGCTTTCGATCCGCCGTGTGGTGGACAAGCCCATCAAGTTCATGAGCCTCGGGGAGAAAATGGAAGCCATCGACCGGTTCTATCCCGAGCGTATGGCAAGCCGGATCCTGGGCATGGGCGACGTGGTGTCGCTGGTGGAAAAAGCACAGGAAGTATTCGACCAGGAAGAAGCCGCCCGCCTCAACAAAAAGATCCGCAAAAATCAGTTCGACTTCAACGACTTCCTGTCACAATTGGAACAGGTGAAGAAGATGGGGAACATGAAAGACCTGCTGGGCATGATCCCCGGCATGGGCAAGGCCATCAAAGACGTAGACATCGATGATAATTCCTTCAAACCCATCGAGGCCATCATTCGCTCGATGACACTGCAGGAGCGCGAAAACCCCGACATCCTCAACAGCAGTCGCAAGAATCGTATTGCTGTGGGCAGTGGCACGTCGGTGCAGCAAGTCAATCAGCTGTTAAAGCAGTTTGGTGACATGCGCAAACTGATGAAGACCATGAATAAAATGGGCGGCGGCAAACGTGCGCTTTCAGCATTGAATCCGTTTGGACGATAATCGCAGGCTTTTCTCAGATGATGATCCTAAACCCAAGGCTTAGGATCATTTTTTTTGTTGTGCAATGCATGGTTTCCTGCCGGGTAGCAGTGAAGCTACTGCCGTTCAATACGTTAGAAAGAAGCCGGATAACGGCCGGGTTGCGGTGCTAATTTTTCTGAAAAATTTAGGGGAAGGAGACAAACCAAACGGGCAATATCACCGTTCTTACAGTAGTTTACAGGTTGTTATATAAATTAGAGAAAATGCCCCGACTACTCGGGGCATTTTTACGTATATACAACATCGTAAAAACACTTAAACCAAACTCAAACAACGTATGAAAAGAATTACATTTCTGATGGTGGCCCTGGCAACCGTATTGACCACTGCATTTGCCCAGGACAAACCCGCCAGCCCCCAGGCCACTGTGGAAGGCAAGATCGGAGCCACCAATGTAAAAATCGTTTATTGTCAACCTTCAGCCCGCGGTCGCAAGATCATGGGTGGCCTTGTTCCTTATGGTGAAGTGTGGAGAACGGGTGCGAACGATGCTACGACCATCGAATTTGATAAGCCCGTAAAGATCGAAGGCAAAGACCTGGCTGCCGGCAAATACGCCCTCTTCACCATCCCCGGTGAAAATGAGTGGACCATCATCATCAACAAAGACGCAAAACAGTGGGGCGCCTACAGCTACAAGGACAAAGACGATGTGCTGCGCGTGACCGTGAAACCCACCAAAACTTCTGCTGCTGTGGAAACCTTCAACATTGCACTCGGCAAAGACGACGTGCAATTGAAATGGGAGAACACCGCCGTGGCGTTCAAAATAAAAGGTTAATCTTCTTATAAATATTAAAAAAGCCCTGCACTGGCAGGGCTTTTTTATTTTCCGCATATTGGCATCCCTTACCATGCCACCATGTATATTCTAGGACGTTACGACCGGGTTGACTTACCCTTGCTGGGGCTGAAAAATATTCATGCGAAGGTGGACACCGGGGCCTTCACTTCCAGCCTCCATTGCCACCGGGCCGAAGTGATCGACGGTGTACTTGAATTTATTTTATTGGATGAAGAGCATCCGGAATTTACGGGGATGAAGTTTCAGTTCCGCGAATTCGAAGAGCGCCTCATCAAAAATTCGTTTGGTGAAGTGGAGCGCCGGTTTGTGATCCACACCACGCTCAAAATTTTTAACGAAGAGATAACGACCGAGTTCTCGCTCAGCAACCGGGGTTCGCTTAAATTTCCGATCCTGATAGGGCGAAAGATCCTGCGAAACCGCTTTCTCATCGACGTCACAAAAAAGAACCTTTCCTACCAGGAAAAACGCCGGCAGCGCCGGGCGCAGAAGAGTAAAAATCGATAACGCGTAAAAGCAAACCAGTCCCCTCATGAACATCGCCATATTGTCGAGAAACGCCAAGCTATATTCTACCCGCCGTCTGAAGGCGGCCGGGGAGGCGCGTGGCCATAAGGTTGAGATCATCGACCACATGAAGTGCGTTCTTTTTATCGAGAAGCGAAACCCGGTGGTCCTTTACCAGGGGCGACGCCTCGACTACTTCGACGCCATCATTCCGCGCATCGGTGCGTCGGTCACCTTCTATGGTGCCGCTGTCGTGCGGCAGTTTGAAATGATGAAGGTGTTCACGGCCGTGGAGTCGCAGGCCCTCATCCGCTCGCGCGACAAGCTGCGCAGCCTGCAGATCCTTTCGCGCGCAGGGTTGGGGTTGCCCAAGACGATCTTCATGGACTACTCGCGCGAAACCGAAGGCATCATCGAGGCTGTGGGTGGTGCGCCGGTCGTGATCAAATTGCTGGAAGGCACGCAGGGTTTGGGTGTGGTGTTGGCCGAGAACAAGAAAGCCGCCAAGTCGGTGATCGAGGCCTTTCACGGGTTGCATGCCCGCATCATCGTACAGGAATTTATCAAAGAAGCCAAGGGTGCCGACATTCGTGCATTCGTCGTGAACGGCGAAGTGGTGGGAGCCATGCGCCGGCAGGCCAAGGAAGGAGAGTTTCGTTCCAACCTGCACCGCGGCGGCACCGCCAAGGTGGTGAAGCTGGGGCGCGCCGAAAAAGTGGCGGCCATCACTGCCGCTAAAAAAATGGGTCTTGACGTGGCCGGTGTGGATATGCTACCTTCGGCTCGCGGGCCGCTCATCCTGGAGGTGAACTCGTCACCCGGATTGGAGGGCATCGAAGGGGCCACCAAGGTGGACATCGCGGGGAAGATTTTTCAGTATATTGAGAAAAATGCGGGGAAGAAGAAGATCCAGAAGGATAAAATTAACGCATGATTTCACCTACTCATATCACCATTGCGTAAGATCGTCATAGCCGGGCAAGAGATCCTGCCCGGGGAATTCAAGGAAATAGACATCAACATTGCAAGGCTTCCTTCGCATACGGTGATCGACACGCCCATCTATGTGTCGCGGGGCGAAGAAGAAGGCCCGGTGCTGGCCCTCACCGCCGGTATGCACGGCGACGAGATCAATGGCATGGAGATCGTGCGCCGCATGCTCGACAGCGGCCTGCACAAACCCAAGCGCGGTGTGACCATCTGCATGCCCATCGTGAACATGTACGGCTTCCTCAACTATTCGCGCGACGTGCCCGATGGCAAGGATATCAACCGGTCTTTCCCCGGCAACAAATCGGGGTCGCTGGCCAGCCGGGTGGCCTATCACCTCATGCACGATGTGATCCCCCTCATCGACATCGGCATCGACTTTCATACCGGGGGCGCCATGCGCGCCAACTACCCCCAGGTGCGGGCCGTGTTGAGACATGAAACCAACCTGAAACTTGCCGAAGCCTTTCACGCCCCATTCACCATCGATGCCCCCTACCGCCCCAACTCCCTCCGCAAGGAGGCAGCGCGCCGGGGCAAATATATCATCGTGTACGAAGGTGGCGAGTCGCTGCGCTTTGATCAGCAGGCCATCGAAATCGGCATTGCCGGCACACTCCGCGTCATGAAACACCTGAACATGATCGACGTGGCGCCCGAAGCAACGGACGAAAACCGGATTGTCTGGAACACCAGTTGGATCCGCGCGCACCACGCCGGCCTGTTCCAACCCAATGTGAAGTGCGGGCAGCTGGTGCACAAAGGCGAGTGGGTGGGGACCATTACCGACCCTTTCGGGGAATTCAAAGAAGAAGTGATGGCACCGGAGACAGCGTTTGTCATCGGCCTCAACAACATACCCGTCATCAACGCGGGAGATGCCCTCATGCACCTGGGCATGGATAATTTTTGTAAGCTCGACCAGCCTGCCGAAGACTAAGGTAACTTTCGTTACGCCCGGCGGTTTTTAGGATAGTGAAGTAAATGAAACAGCGTGGAAAATTTCCTGGATCAATACGGATACATCGCTCTAATCATTGGGACCTTCTTTGAAGGCGAAACGGCCATCTTGGTAGCGTCGTCGCTCATTCACCAGGGGTTGTTCGAAGCACCCTACACGATCCTCTTCGGGTTTGCCGGGTCGTTTGTGAGCGACTGGCTCTATTACACCATCGGGCGGCTGAATGGAAAGTACTTTGTTGAGAAACGCCCGGCCTTAAAAGAAAAGCTAGCCCCCGTGCGACAGTTCTTCGATACCCACAAAATACAAATCTTGTTTTCGTACCGCTTCCTCTATGGTTTCAGGGTCATCATTCCCCTGGTGATCGGCATGAGCAACATCCGCCCCTTACAATACCTGTTCTATAGTTTATTGAGTGGACTCATATGGTCATCGACCGTGAATGCTGTGGGCTATTCCATCGGCCGGTTCCTGGACCTCAAGACGTCTGTGTTTGAAGACAACCTGCTCTTCATCGTGCTGGGCTTTGCCTGCTTTGGGTTGATGATCGGCTTTGCCGTGAAACATTTCGCTGAGCGGAAAATGCACGTCAGCGGAAAATAAAAAAGGATTCAAGTGTTTATACCTGAATCCTTATAGATGACGGTTACGGATTGCACTAAGGATTTGCTACGGCGGGCTTCTGGATCCGGATCAAAAATGCCTTTGGCCAATTCTTTCCCGTAACCAAAAATGCCTTGGAGTTCACGTCGTAGGCGATGCCATTCAAATAGTCAATGTTGGGATACATGCGCCGCACTTCTTCGGTGAGGGGTGAAAGGTCCACTCTCCCTACTACTTTTCCTGAGTTGGCGTCGATCTTCACGATCCAGGAGGTTTCATAAACGTTGGCGTAGATGTAGCCGTCAACATACTCCAGCTCGTTCACATTCTTCAGCTTCTGGCCTTCGTTGGTCACGGTCAACGTGCGCACTACGCTCAGGTTGGCGGTATCGAGGTAGGTCAATTTTTCAGTGCCGTCGCTCATGATCAGATTTTTATTGTCATGCGTCATGCCCCAGCCCTCGGCGTTGGCGAACTTGAACTCACCGATCTGTTTGTAGGTTGTGGCGTTGTAGATGAACCCTACCCCGGTGCGATAGGTGAGCTGATACAGTTTATTGTTGATGACCGAAATGCCTTCACCAAAATACTGCTGATCGAGCATGATCTTTTTGGTGTGGACGCCCGAGCCCGGATCCACCTCGGCGACCCATGATTTGCCGTTCAGCCCGGTGCTTTCCAGCACTTTCCCTTTGTAGATCAGCAACCCTTCCGTATAAGCTTCCTGGTCGTGGGGCAGCGTTTTGAGGACACTGTAGGTCAGGGCCAGGGTGTCTGCGGGCGTTTCGGTGTTGGAGTCTGAATTTTTCGTGCACGAAGCGAGCAGGAAAAGGAGGGCGGCAACCGGTACAAAAAGAGAATGCTTCATGAGGAACACGGATAAATAAAGCCCGAAAAAACTAAAATTATCACACATCCCCAAAACGCACTTTCCGGCCTGTTCGGTAGAAAGCCTTATCCTGCTGACCATACGCCGGAAATTCCTTTCAGAACGGTCTTTCCAGGTTTCTACTGTTTGGAAAGCTGGCTATATTTGGAATTGCTGCAGGAAGCACAATAGGGTTGCGGACGTGTTGTCGGGTATTATGGCTTATGAGGCTTCCAGCAGGTGTCCCTGTAAATCGTTAGTAAAACTTTAAAAACCCTCTAAATCCCTCATCATGCGAAAATCAAAATTCGTTGTGCTGATCGTTTCGATCGTAGCATCCATTCTTTTCTATGGCCATCCCGCGAAAGGGCAGACGCAGCCGGTCGTCTATTTCTATCTCACGCCCTCTGTATCCGTCGAGTCCATGGAGAAGAGTGGCAACTTCATCAAAGATTTCCTGGAGAAGGAAACCGGCATGACCATCAAGCTGGGCGTGCCGCCCACCTACGACGAGTTGGTCGACAAGTTCGGGCAAAAGGAGCCTTGCTTCTCCATCATGAGCAGCCAAAGCTATGTGCTGGCCCACGAAAAATTCGGGGCCCAGGTAAAGCTCCGGTCGCTGCGCTATGGCCAGTCGGTATACTACGGCCAGATAATTTGCCGCGCCGGCTCAGGCATCAAGACCATCAAAGACCTGCAAGGAAAAAGCATCGCCTACACCGACGAACTCTCCACATCAGGCTACTTATATCCCAAACAGATCCTGGACAAGAACAACATCAAACCCGCCAAGGTAGTGTTTGCCAAAAAGCACGATGAAGTCGTGCGCATGGTATACGAAGGCAAAGTAGACGCCGGCGCCGCCTTCTACTCCCCACCCGGCCCCGACGGAGAAATGCACGACGCCCGCGCCCGCATCAAAGACAAATATCCCGATGTGGAAAAGAAAGTGATCACCCTCGTTAAGACCGAGGCCATTCCGAACGATCCCATCGTGTTCTCCAAAGCCTTTGATCCCGAAGCAGCCCGAAAGCTGTACGTCGCGCTGGTGAAGCTCACGACGGAACAAAAGGGCAAGGAAATTCTTCGGGAACTGTATGGATCGGAAGGATTTGTGAAGGCGTCGGATGCGGATTATAATTCGTTGCGCCAGGTGATGGGGGTGGTGAAGTGAGGAGCCAGAAGCCAGGAGCCAGAATCTTTCGAATTGGAGATCAGTAGTCAGTAGTCAGTGGCCCTGGTCTGTGGTCAGTCATCGTGCACCGGTAGAAAGTAGTCATCATATGCCAAGTAGTTGCCAGCCAATACTCAATCAGCTGCCCATAAACAAAATAGCCAGTGTCTGTCGCTTCTTAAAACAACAGACACCGGCTACTGACTACTGAATGCCGAGAACAAGCTCCTGGCTCCTGAATCCCTAGATATCCGAATACTCCACCGGTCGCAGGAAATAAATATTGATTTTCGACACGTTGTGCTGATACTCGCCCATGGC